>JBILYQ010000045.1:0-10560 GCA_044377655.1 Flavobacterium sp. | reverse complement strand
CGTTCACCATATATCAAACAAGCAGACGTTTTGCAATGTTTTTACTTCTTTGAAGACCATTTCTCTAAGGCAGAATTGAAAAACAATTTTGAATTTTACGAATCCTTCACCGTTCACGAAAGCTCACTTTCGCCATGCGTTCACTCTATTCAAGCGGCCGTTTTGGATAAAATGGATATGGCGTATACCTTCTATTTAAGAACGTCACGTTTGGATTTGGACGATTATAATAAAGAAGTGGAAGAAGGCTGTCACATTACGTCAATGGCAGGAACTTGGATGAGTATTGTGGAAGGTTTTGGCGGTATGCGCGTAAAAAATGACGCCTTGCATTTTGAACCAAAAATCCCTTCCGAATGGAAAGAATATTCTTTTAAAATCAACTTTAGAAACCAAATATTACAGGTTTCCATTACTCATAACGACACCCGATTTACACTCGAAGGTACTTCAGAAATTACCGTTTTTGTCAATGGAAAAGCAATTCTGGTAGAGCCAAATAGCTTGGTTACGGTTTAAAGTTGAATGGAGTTAAAAATAATGAACCATTAAGATATTTAGAAAATTAAGAATGAAACTTAATAAAACTTAATCTCTTAATGGTTTTTTTAAATGAATATATTATGAAAATCACATTGACCAAAAAACAAGTAACCCAATTGTCATTCGAAATTATTGGTTTTGCAATAAAAGTTCACAAGGAACTCGGTCCAGGATTACTTGAAAGTGTCTATGAAAAATGCTTAAAATACGAATTAGAAAAAAATAACTACAATATCAAACAACAACTTTCTGTAAAAATAGATTATTATGATTTAGAATTTGAAAGTGATTTAAGAATTGATTTATTGGTAAACGATTGTGTTATAGTTGAACTGAAAACAGTTGAAACAATTCTTCCAATTCACGAAGCACAATTAATAACATACATGAAGTTGTTGAGACGACCACAGGGATTATTGATCAACTTCAACACAACAAACATTACAAAATCAGCAAAACCTTTTGTGAACGACTACTTTACAAGGTTAGATGATTGATAAAAGTGACTTTAAAAAACTTAATATATCTTAATCTCTTAATGGTTAAAACATGAAGAAAATTCTATTGCTCTTACTGCTAAGTTCCTCAGTCTTTGCTCAAATTGAACGCGTTGAACCTCCTTTTTGGTATGCCGGAATGCAAAATCCCGAAGTTCAAATTATGTTCTACGGAAAAAACATCGCCCAAAACGACGTTACCGTTTCCAACAACATCGTCATTTCGAATGTTCGAAAAACCGAAAATCCTAACTACGTTTTCGTAACCATCAACACAAAAAATAGTACAGCCCAAGATATTGTTTTCTCTTTTTCCAAAAACAAAAAAGTGGCTTTTACAAAAAACTATTCGTTAAAACAGCGAAGACCCAATTCGGCTATCCGCAAAAGTTTCGATTCTTCTGACGTGTTGTATTTGATAATGCCCGACAGGTTTGCAAACGGAAATCCTAATAATGACAGTAGCCCCGAAACAGTGGAAAAAAGCAATCGAGAATTTTCGGGCGGAAGGCACGGCGGCGATATTGAAGGGGTCATAAAAAACCTAGATTATATCAAATCTCTTGGTGCTACAGCACTTTGGCCAACGCCTCTTTGCGAAGACAATGACAAACAATATTCCTACCACGGATACGGTCAATCCGACGTTTACAAAATCGACCCTCGTTATGGAACTAACGAAGATTACCTTCGTTTAAGCAGCGAATTGCACAAACGCGACATGAAAAATATCATGGATTATGTGACCAATCATTGGGGTTCGGAGCATTGGATGATTAAAGATTTACCTACCTACGATTGGATTCATCAATTCCCAGGATATGCCCAAACCAACTACAGAATGGCGTCTCAGTTTGACCCAAACGCTTCCAAAGAAGATTTCGATCTGTGCATGGACGGCTGGTTTGTAAAATCAATGCCCGATTTGAACCAATCCAACCCATTAGTTTTGAATTACCTGATTCAAAATGCGATTTGGTGGATAGAATATGCCGATTTAGACGGATTTCGTGTAGATACCTATTCGTATAATGACAAAGTAGCCATTTCAAAATGGACCAAATCCATCACCGACGAATATCCTAATTTCAATATTGTGGGCGAAGTTTGGATGAATGACCAAGCTCAAATGGCCTATTGGCAAAAAGACAGTAAAATTGGCGCCATTCAAAACTACAATTCCTATTTACCTAGCGTAATGGATTTTACGCTTCAAGAAGCGATTCACAATGGCGTTTTCAATGAAGATAAACCGAGTTGGGTTGACGGAATGGTCAAAGTCTACAACAATTTCACCAATGATTTTCTATATCCAAATCCGAACAATCTTTTAGTATTTTTCGAAAATCACGACACCAACAGAATAAATGAAGTGTATAAAAACGATGTTAAAAAATACAAAATGGCGTTGGCATTGATTGCTACAATCCGCGGAATTCCTCAAATTTATTACGGTTCCGAAATCGGGATGGCCGGAAATAAGGAAAAAGGAGATGCCGATATCCGCAGGGATTTTCCGGGCGGATGGAAAGAGGACGTAAACAATGCTTTCGCCAATGAAGGTAGAACGACAACCCAAAAAGACTATTTTGATTTCACTTCTAAACTTCTAAATTGGAGAAAAAACAAAGCCGTAATTCACTCTGGAAAAACAACGCATTATGTTCCAGAAAACAACGTTTACGTATATTTCCGTCATAACGAAACCGAAACCGTGATGGTTGTCATCAACAATACTAACGAAAAACAAACTGTAAAAACTAAAAGATTTGCAGAAAACATCCAGCAATTTACTTCGGGGACAGACATTCTTTCAAACACAAATCACGATTTGAAAAATGAAATTTCTATTGAAGGAAAATCAGTGTTGATTTTGGAATTAAAATAAATTAAACCCTTAAGGTTTTAATGAGCCTTAATCCCTTACTGGTTTAAAAAAATAAACTATGAAAAAACTATTTGTTTTATTACTAATCACCTCCTTTTCCTTTGCCCAAAATGCCAACAGAAACTACCTGTCGCATACTTGGAGCAAAAATGTACTGGAAATTAAAACCTCCGATGGAAAGTATGTAATCAAACCATTCTCTGATAAAATCATTGAAACGTCTTTTATTCCCAATGGTGACCCGAGCGACAGCGAATTGGCGAAGCAAACTTTCAATTCCGCTTCTCATGCGGTTGTAAAAACACCCGAAAAAGTAAAGGCAACCTTCAAAAATGAAAAAAATAACCTCAGCCTTTCCACCAAAGGAATCACCGTTGCCATTGACAAATCACCTTTTAGGATTTCCTATCTTAACAAAGGCAAACTAATTGTCTCCGAGAAAAACGGCTACACCAAAAAAGACAGCACCGAAATCCTTGACTTCAACATTTCTTCTGACGAAGTGTTGTATGGTGGCGGTGCAAGAGCTTTAGGCATGAACCGAAGAGGCAACCGTTTGCAATTGTACAACAAAGCGCATTATGGTTATGAAACCCGAGCCGAGCTGATGAACTTTTGCATTCCATTAGTGGTATCTTCCAAAATATATGCAGTTCATTTTGACAATGCAGCCATTGGTTATTTGGATTTGGACAGCAAAAAAGACAATACGCTAGCCTACGAAACCATTTCAGGACGCAAAACCTATCAAGTAATTGTTGGCGATACTTGGATCGATTTAATCTCGAATTATACAGATTTAACAGGTAAACAACCTTTGCCCGCGCGTTGGACTTTGGGCAATTTCTCCAGCCGTTTTGGCTATCGTTCGCAAGAGCAAGTCGAGAAAACCATCAAAAAATTTGAAGACGACAACATTCCTGTTGATGCCATCATCCTAGATTTGTACTGGTTTGGAAAAACCATTCAAGGCACAATGGGAAACCTCGATTGGGACAAAGAAAGTTTCCCAAACCCCGAGAAAATGATTGCCGATTTAAATGCTAAAGGCATTAAAACGGTTGTAATTACCGAACCATTCATCCTAACTACTTCCAGCAAATGGCAAGAAGCGGTTGATAAAAAAATACTCGCAACGGACAAAGCCGGAAAACCGTTTACCTATGATTTCTATTTTGGAAATACCGGAATTGTAGACATCTTCAAACCCGAAGGCAAGGATTGGTTTTGGAAGGTGTATAAACGTTTAATCAATCAAGGTGTTGGCGGACTTTGGGGCGATTTGGGTGAACCCGAAGTTTTCCCCTCCAAAGCAATTACCGCAGGTGGCAAAGCCGATGAAGTGCACAATATCTACGGACACAATTGGGCAAAGTTAATCGCCGATGGCTATCAAAAAGAGTTTTCATCCGTGCGCCCATTTATCTTGATGCGTTCCGGATATTCGGGTTCGCAACGTTTTGGAATGATTCCTTGGAGCGGTGATGTATCTAGAAGTTGGGGCGGATTACAATCGCAAATGGAAATTGCCTTGCAAATGGGAATGCAAGGAATGGCCTATATGCATTCTGATTTAGGTGGTTTTGCTGGCGATTATTTTGATAACGAATTGTATTTGCGATGGCTGCAATATGGCGTTTTTAACCCAATATTCCGTCCGCATGCGCAGGAAGATGTCGCTTCGGAAGTGACCTATAAAGACATAGTAACCAAAGCCAAAGCCAAGAAAATTGTCGAATTACGATACCAAATGTTACCTTATAATTACACGTTAGCTTTTGAGAACAATCAAAAAGGAACACCGCTGATGCAACCTTTATTCTTTGATGAACCAACAAACGTAGCGCTTCATACCGTTAGCGAAAGTTACCTTTGGGGAAATGATTTTTTGGTAAAACCAATTACCAAAGCTGGCGTAACTTCCACCGAAATGTATTTCCCAAAAAGCAACAATTGGTTTGATTTTTATTCCAATGAAAAACACACCGCAGGCACAACCGCAACAGTAAAACTAGCCGAAGACCACATTCCAACCTTTGTGCGTGGTGGAAGTTTTATCCCAATGATAAAAACCATTCAAAACACTTCGAAATATACTTTAGACAACTTCGATTTACATTTCTATTTTGATGAAACGGTAACCAATTCAACCAGTAAAATATACAACGACGACGGTTTGCTAAACAATGCTTTTGAAAAAGGACAATACGAACTTTTAAATTTCAGCAGCAACAATAGCAACAAAACGCTGACCTTAAAACTCGCGGCCGAAATCGGGAAAAACTACCAAGCCTCAGATAAAAACGTGTCCTTACTTATCCATAACATACAGCCTAAACGAGTTTTTGTCAATGGAAATGAAATCCTCTTCAAAAAATTCAATGAACCGCTTCTAGTGCCAGTTTCTTGGGAAAAAGGCAGCGTGCAAGAAATAAAAATCCAATACTAAATTGTATGAAAAATTCAATTCTTCTCCTTACCGTTGCACTGCTTTTTGCAAGCTGTTCTTCCACAAAAAACACCGCTAGCAAAACCCCAAAAACCCCTTTCGTTTGGGAAAGCGCCAATGTATATTTTCTACTTACGGACCGTTTCAATAATGGCGATACTACCAACGACCAAACCTACAATAGGAACAAACCGACCGGAAAATTGAGAGGTTTTGAAGGTGGCGACATTCGTGGCGTAATTCAAAAACTAGACGAAGGCTATTTCGATAAATTAGGAATAAATGCCCTTTGGCTTACACCTGTTGTAGAACAAATTCACGATGGCGTGGACGAAGGAACGGGTTTTAGTTATGGTTTTCATGGCTATTGGGCAAGAGATTGGACGGCTTTGGACCCAAGTTTTGGCACCCGAAAAGATTTGGCAGAACTAGTTTCAAAAGCACACGCTCGTGGCATACGCATTTTGCTCGATGCCGTTATCAATCACACCGGACCAGTTACTTCAGAAGACAGCGTCTATCCAAACGATTGGGTCAGAACTTCGCCAAAATGCGTTTATAACTCTTATGACACCTACATCAATTGCACCTTGGTGGAAAACCTTCCCGATGTAAAAACTGAAAGCAATGAAAACGTAGCCTTACCTCCTTTTTTGGTAGAAAAATGGAAAAAAGAAGGTCGCTATGATCAAGAAATGGCTTCTTTGGAGGCCTTTTTCAACAAAACAGGCTATCCGCGTGCGCCGAAATACTACATCATGAAGTGGCTCGCAGACTATATCACAAACTTTGGAATTGATGGCTACCGCATTGACACGGCCAAACACACTACCGAAGATGTTTGGGCCGATTTTAAAAAAGTATGCGACGCCTCTTTTGCCGAATACAAAAAAAACAACCCTAATAAAGTGCTAGACAACAACGCCTTTTTTACCGTGGGCGAAGTCTATGGCTATAACATCGGAAGCAAAAAAATCTATGACTTCGGAGATAAAAAAGTCAACTATTTCGAAAACGGATTTACGGGTTTAATCAATTTTGATTTCAGGAATGAAGCCAAAATGGACTACGAACCGCTATTCTCTAAATACAACACCATCCTTCAAAACGACTTAAAAGGCAGCACCGTCATGAACTACGTTTCCTCGCACGATGACAGTTATCCGTTTGATAAAAAACGCGAAAAAACATTCGAAAGCGCCACCAAATTACTACTCACCCCCGGAATTTCCCAAGTATATTATGGCGATGAAAGCGCGCGTTCCCTAGATATCGAAGGCACGCAGGGCGACGCCACCTTGCGCTCCTTCATGAACTGGGATGATATTGCCAACAATCCCAAAACAATAAAACTCCTCGCCCATTGGCAAAAGCTCGGTAACTTCAGAAAAAACCATCCCGCAATTGGCGCAGGAAATCACACCCAACTTTCGGCCAAACCGTATATCTTCAGCCGAACCTTTTCTCAGGACAATTTTAATGACAAAGTAATCGTTGGGTTGGATTTGCCTATAGGAACTAAAGAAATCACTGTAAGTAACGTTTTTGCCAACGGAACACAACTTAAAGATGTCTATTCCAGTAAAACCGCCACTGTCAGTAACGGAAAAGTAAGTATCACTTCTGAATTTGACCTCGTCTTACTAGAAATCAAAAAATAAAACCTACATTTATAGAATAGGATTTCCTTAACCAAAACAATTTAATGTTTTTTTTGTTTAACAGCACACCAAAAATGGACATAACTTCATTTTTAGGGTTTTAAATCTTATTGCAATGGCATCAATTATCAAAATAGCACATCGAGGCGTAGAAGGACCCGAAAACACCATTCAATCCATCAAACAAGCCCTTTTTTTAAAAGTGGACGGCATCGAAATTGACGTTCATCTAAGCGCCGATGGAGAACTCATGGTCATCCATGACGACACCATTGACAGAACCACAAACGGCCTAGGCTTCGTAA
The DNA here is from genome assembly GCA_044377655.1 of Flavobacterium sp. GTDB lineage: Bacteria > Bacteroidota > Bacteroidia > Flavobacteriales > Flavobacteriaceae > Flavobacterium. Next base: position 3,217 of record JBILYQ010000045.1, on the reverse strand, counting down.
ACCAGTACACCTCGAAGCAACTAAAAAAATTCACCATCGATGAAATTCATAAAATCCCCACTCTAAAAGAAGTGCTTGACACCATTAAAAAAAAATGTTTTGTAAACATCGAACTCAAAAATAGCGACACCGCTAAAAAAACAGTCGAACTAATCAACACCTACATCAAAGAAAAAAAATGGACCTACAACCATTTCTTGATTTCTAGCTTTGAAATGAAAACGCTAAATGAAGTGCGTGCCCTAGACGGCAACATTTTAATTGGAATCCTAAACAGCAGCGATATCGACCAAGCCTATGCAATGGCAAAATACCTCAATGCCTACTCTATCCATCCCAGTTTTCATCTGCTTACCAAAGAAAATACCCTAGCAATGAAAAGAAAAGGGCACAAAATCATCCCTTGGACCGTCAACAACATCAATGACATCGAAAAAATGAAAGCCTTTGGCGTTGATGGAATCATCTCCGACTTCCCCTACCTACTCTAACCGCCACAGTTCACATTCCTTTCCTTACCTTTGCGTCCAAGGCTAATTCTTTTTAAAACCCTATGAACACAAATTTCGATATCATCATTGTCGGCGGTGGCGCCGCAGGTTTCTTTACCGCTATTAACTGTGTCGAAAAAACCCCAAAACTAAAAGTCGCCATCCTCGAGCGTGGGCAAGAGGTGCTAACCAAAGTCAGAATCTCTGGCGGCGGCCGGTGCAATGTTACACACGCCTGTTTTCTGCCCAATGAGCTTGTCAAATTCTATCCCCGAGGCGAAAAAGAACTCCGCGGACCCTTCCACCAATTTGACACCAACGACACCATACAATGGTTTGAAAAACACGGCGTGGAGCTAAAAACAGAAGCCGATGGACGGATGTTTCCCGTTTCCAATTCCTCCCAAACCATTATCGATTGTTTTCTAAACGCCACCAACAAACTCGGAATCCAAATCCTCACCGGGCAAAGCGTGCAGTCCATTTTCAAAGCCGCCGACTATTGGAAAGTAGAAACCAACCACGAAACATTTGCCTGCCAAAAACTAATCATGACCACCGGAAGCAATCCCAAAATGTGGGATATAATAGAACAAATTGGACACACCATTATCCCAGCCGTGCCCTCTCTATTCACCTTTAATATAAAAGATGCCCGAATAAAAGAATTAATGGGCGTTGCAACGCAGGCTACCGTCAAAGTAAAAGACACCAAACTCGCCGCCACAGGACCATTACTAATAACTCATTGGGGAATGAGCGGACCCGCAATATTACGCCTATCCGCTTGGGGCGCAAGGATTTTATCCGATAAAAACTATCAGTTCACCCTCCAAGTCAATTGGCTAAACGAAAACACCTTTGAAGAAACCGACACACGGCTAAAAGAACTAAAACAGGAACACGCCAAGAAAGCCGTTACCAACAAATCACCCTTTGAAATACCCAATCGCCTCTGGGAAAGCCTCGTCCTTGCCTCCACAATTCCCGTAGAAACAAAATGGGCCGAACTAACCAAAAAACAACTCACCGATTTAAACAACCAACTCACCAACGGACAGTTTCAAGTCAACGGAAAAAGTACCTTCAAAGAAGAATTTGTCACCGCAGGAGGCATCGATTTAAAACAAATCAACTTCAAAACAATGGAAAGCAAGCTCCACCAAAACCTCTACTTCGCTGGCGAAATTGTAAATATCGATGCCATCACAGGCGGCTTTAATTTCCAAAACGCATGGACTAGCGCCTACATCGCCGCCCAAACAATAGCCCAATAAGCCACTAATATCCCCATACGGACAGGTCACGGCTTGTCCCAACCCCAAAAAAAAACACGGTCCTAACGTCCCGTGCTCTTTCCAACAAAACAACATCTTTAAAGTAAGCCAATTGCCCAAATTGCTTGTAGCAAGTGTTGGCCACAGCATTTCTAGTTACTACTTGTTGTTATATAAATTTTATGCTTGTATTTGGTGACACTTTTTTGTAGCACACGATGACAGTACTAACAACATTATTAAAAAAATGAAACCCGCACAATCCTTAAGTTGAATTACCCCTCCATTAAAACCTTTTTAATTTGCCTAACCCCGCAAAACGCAACTAGCAAATGCCGTCTATCCCTATTTTATTTTTACTAAATACGGTATTGGTTCCTTAGCATCCGAAACATCATAAATTGTAGTATAAATATAATTCTCATATATTTTTGATGCATGATTATATAAATCAGTCCATAAAGCTGTCGCCTCGGCTTGCTGTATAGAATAATTATTTAATTTCATCCAAATAGTATTCTTTGCAATGATGCTTAAATCAATATACGAAAATAAATCACTATCCATTAATCGTCCCGTTCGTTTAATATGTTCGCCACATACATAATCAACAGCCTTAAAAATAGCGTTATCGTCTAACAACACTTCACTATTTAAAAAATAAACAATCGCAGTTAAATCCCTAAAAAAATCATTGATATTCAAATAGCATTTAATACAACCTGTACCACCTTTCATCTCTTTTGGACGCTTACTATGATAACAAATATGCATTGAACTTATTTCAGACAACAAACCCACAAATGGAATTCTTGTCCCTTTAAAATTAACATAAATAAGCGCTACCTTTTTACCTTGTACCTCATCCACATGAATATTCTGTACTATAAAATCTTCTATTTTCATGCTTGTAAGTTTTGTTTAATTTGGTTCCTGTAAAATTTAGCAATTAAACAATACCAAGCAATACCTATATATAGTGATTTTATCTCACTCACCATTTATAGGTATAAAATGTTTAATGTTTCAAGTAAAAACAATAAACAAAACTAATCAAAAATTAGTCATTCAATAAACACCCAATGACTATTGATAAACAAAAATCCCAAAGTTGCCTTTGGGATTATTTTTTTCTCCTATTAGTGGGCACGGTTTGCAAATCCGCGCTATCGAGACTGCTTTTTATTTCAATTATATTGATATTCAGTAGTTTATGTTGAATTATTGAAAAATAATTAACAATCTTAAAATTATTTTTATGAAAAAAATACCCATTAATGGGTATTGTTTAATGTTAAACATTAATCCATCTTTGGTAAAAATAATTTGCAAAGAAATGGAAAAATCAAAGCGCATAATTTTATTAGCACTTAAACTTGTATTTATTTGTTTGTTATGTAGTCCTGCAACTATGGCTCAAACGGTTTTTTTTAATTCTAAAATCAATTT
>JBILYQ010000258.1:0-3569 GCA_044377655.1 Flavobacterium sp. | reverse complement strand
CCACTGAATACTTTTGTTATAAAAGATTTAGGGCTTAAATTTCTTTTTATTGTTCCGATGTTGTTTTTGTATACTTTCTTTTATGGTAGAAAATTCATTAGAGAAAAAAAACAAAATAAAGACCTAGCTAGTTATAAAAAATTACTATTTTTTATATTCTTGTCATTTCTGATGTTTATTATATCAATTTTTTACGTGGTGTAATAAAATAAAAAATCACGCAATTAGCGTGATTTTTTTATAATTAATTTGAAAAGAATTACAATCCAAAAGTACTTTTCACTTGATCTACAAAGTCTAATTTCTCCCAAGTAAATAAATCTACAGTAACGGTTTTGGTTAATCCACCCGGTGCAGAAAAAGTTTTTGTAACCGTTTCAGGAGTTCTTCCCATATGACCATAAGCTGCAGTTTCACTGTAAATTGGATTTCTCAATTTCAAACGTTGCTCAATAAAGTAAGGACGCATATCAAAAATTGCTTCTACTTTTTTGCTGATTTCTCCGTCAGTTAAGTTCACTTTCGAAGTTCCATAAGTAACTACATTTATTGAAGTAGGTTTTGCAACTCCAATAGCATACGACACTTGTACTAAAATCTCATCTGCAACACCAGCAGCTACTAGGTTTTTAGCAATATGACGCGTTGCATAAGCAGCACTTCTGTCAACTTTACTTGGATCTTTTCCAGAAAATGCACCACCACCGTGAGCGCCTTTTCCACCATACGTATCAACAATTATTTTTCTTCCTGTTAAACCAGTATCTCCATGTGGTCCGCCAATTACAAATTTTCCAGTTGGATTGATATGATAGGTAATATTGTCATTAAACAAATGAGCATAATGTGGGTATTTTGCTTTGATTCTAGGAATTAAAATAGAAACTAAATCGTATTTAATTTTAGCCAACATGGTTGCTTCTTCATCAAAATCATCATGTTGGGTAGAAATTACTATAGCATCAATTCTAACTGGTTTATTATCATCAGAATATTCTAAAGTAACTTGTGATTTTGCATCGGGACGCAAATATTTTATTTCATTATTTTCTCTTCTTAAGTTCGCCAATTCAATCAACAAGGCATGTGATAAATCCAATGCTAAAGGCATGTAATTTTCAGTTTCGTTGGTAGCGTAACCAAACATCATTCCTTGATCTCCAGCGCCTTGTTCTTCTTTGTTTGCTCTATCAACACCTTGATTGATGTCGGCCGATTGCTCATGAATTGCAGAAAGAATTCCACAAGAATTAGCTTCAAACATGTATTCGCTTTTGGTATAACCAATTTTCTTGATTACATCCCTAGCAATTTGTTGCACATCAAGATACGTGTTTGATTTAACTTCACCGGCAAGGATTACCTGACCTGTTGTAACCAATGTTTCGCATGCTACTTTTGAATCGGCATCGAATGCCAAAAAATTGTCAATTAATGCATCTGAAATTTGATCAGCTACCTTGTCTGGATGTCCTTCACTCACTGACTCTGACGTAAACAAATATGCCATAATATAATTTTTTGATCTGAATTTGTTTCAGATTCTGTTAATAATTATTGCGAAGAAAAATCTGGATTGCGGGAAAAGCTAAAGGATAGTTCCTGCTTTAGCATTTTTTTAACGAGGTTGCAATCAGTACAAATTTTTCCTCTTCATTTCTTTTGCAAATGTATGAAATCAAATTTAATTGCAAATTAATCTTTAACTTTTTTTTGAGCAATTACTATAACGTTGTAGGTTTTTATTTTTTCAGAATTTAGAAAAACAGTTGCAAATTTAAATTCTATGTCATTACTTTGCAATGTTCATAAACTTATTGATTGTTATCACGAAAGCCCGAGGGAATAGACCCGATGAAAGCTTAGCAACCCTACAACTGTAGAAGGTGCTACATTCTAATCCAAATTTTGGATACAGATAACCACGAGAATTCTTCTCTCTTTCATGATAACATATAATTTAATAACAGCAACTTTAATGTTGTAACTATTTATATGTCAAAAATTCAAGAAGTTATAAAAAACCGAATTCTAGTTCTCGACGGAGCAATGGGAACCATGCTACAACGCTACAATTTCTCCGAAGAAGATTTTCGTGGCGAACGGTTCAAAGATTTTTCACATCCGTTAAAAGGAAACAATGATTTACTTTCCATCACACAACTCGAAGCAGTAAAACAAGTTCACAGACTTTATTTTCAAGCTGGCGCAGATATTATTGAAACTAACACTTTCTCAGGGACAACCATCGGAATGGCTGATTATCATCTCGAAGATTTGGTTTACGAACTCAACTATCAATCGGCTAAAATTGCTAGAGAAGTGGCTGATGAATTCACCGATAAACCCCGTTTTGTGGCAGGTTCCATCGGGCCGACAAACAGAACAGCCTCTATGAGTCCAGACGTGAACGATCCAGGTTATCGTGCGGTAACTTTTGACGATTTGCGAACCGCCTACAAACAACAAGTAGAAGCCTTAATTGATGGCGGTTGTGATGTTTTATTGGTAGAAACAATATTTGATACTTTAAATGCCAAAGCCGCTCTTTTTGCCATTGAAGAGGTTAAAGAAGAACGCAATATTGATATTCCGGTAATGGTTTCGGGAACAATTACTGATGCTTCTGGAAGAACACTTTCGGGTCAAACAGTGGAAGCATTTTTGATTTCTATAGCACACATTCCATTATTGTCAATAGGATTTAATTGCGCACTCGGAGCCGACCAATTGAAACCGTATTTAAAACGATTGGCAATGAATACACAACTCAACATTTCGGCACATCCCAATGCAGGTTTGCCCAATGCCTTCGGGCATTATGATCAAACACCCGAAGAAATGCAGGCATTAATCAAGGAATATTTACAAGACAATTTAGTAAATATTATTGGAGGTTGTTGCGGTACGACACCAGAACATATCAAAACTATTGCAGAAGTTGCAGCACAATACAAACCAAGAGTAGTTGTCGGTTGATGGTTGATGGTTTTTGGAAAAACCTCACTGAACAACAACTATTAACCGACAACTAACAACCATCAACTAACAATTAAAACATGGAATACAATAAACTAGAAGTTTGGGTCGAAGCAAGAAAATTGACAAATTTAATTTACGATTTATCTAAAGTTTTTCCAAAAGAAGAGGTTTATGGATTAACAAACCAAATGAGAAGATGTGCGGTTTCTATTCCTTCTAACATTGCTGAAGGTTGTGGTAGACAAACAGCAAAGGATACAATTAATTTTCTACATATATCTAGAGGTTCTTTATATGAATTAGAAACACAATGTTATGTAGCTTTAGATCAAAAGTATATTGATGAGAATAATTTTGATATAGTTTTTAATCAGATGCAATCTTGTAAAAAACTATTAAACGGATTTATAAATTATTATAAAAAGTTGTTATGATCAATAATTTAACCAACAACCAACAACCAACAACCAATAACTATTTGAAGTTATCAGGTCTTGAGCCTTTAATTATAACGCCTGAAACGAATTTTGTTAACGTTGGTGAACGCACCAATGTTACAGGTTCGCGTAAATTCCTTCGGTTAATCA
>JBILYQ010000257.1:0-3578 GCA_044377655.1 Flavobacterium sp. | reverse complement strand
TCACAGTGTACAATTTGGTGTTAGTATCTTCTAAATGTTTTCCGCCATTCAATCGAACATCATTGCCAATTCTACAGTTTTTATCAACGATGGTATTGTTGATATAACAACGTTCACCAATACCGATATTGATTATTTCGTGTACAACATTGAGTTTGATTTCTTCTAAATTTTGGTAATAATCATTTCCCATAAGATAAGAGTTGGCAATAGTTGAACCTAAACCTATTCGACTTCTAATACCAATTACAGAATGTTTAATGGATGTTCCATTTATAATACAACCTTCTGCCACGACAGATTTGTCAATTGTTGAAGCGCCAGTTATTTTTGATGGAGGCAAAACCCTTGCACGTGTATAAATTTTACTCGAATTGTCAAAAAGATTGAACTTAGGAATGTCATCGGTCAATCCTAAATTGGCTTCAAAAAACGAGTCGATGTTTCCGATATCGGTCCAATAACCTTCGTATTGATAACTCAATATTTTTTGTTTTCCAATGGCTTGAGGAATGATTTCTTTTCCAAAATCTTTGGTGTCGGGGTTTTTCATTAATTCTACCAATAATTCTCGGTTGAAGATATAAATACCCATTGATGCCAAGTAGTTTTTACCCTCGGCTTCCATCTCCTCACTTACTTCTGATTTCCATTGCGGTAATAATTCGGCAGCTGGTTTTTCTATAAATGAGGTAATAAAATTATCCGAATCGGTTTTTAAAATCCCAAACTCGGGTGCATCTTTATCATTTACAGGCAATGTGGCGATAGTAATCGATGCACCACTTTTTTCATGTTCTTTAATCATTTGATTAAAATCCATTTGATATAGTTGATCCCCCGATAATATTAAGGCATAATCAAATTCATGATTCATAAAATGCTGCATGCATTGACGCACCGCATCCGCCGTTCCTTGAAACCAAGTTGGATTGTCTGGCGTTTGTTCTGCTGCCAAAATATCCACAAAAGCGGTGCTAAAATGACTAAAATGGTACGTATTTTTTATATGTTGATTCAATGAAGCTGAATTGAATTGCGTCAAAACAAACATTCGTTTGATATCAGAGTTGATGCAATTGGAAATTGGAATATCTACCAAACGGTATTTTCCGGCTATTGGAACGGCTGGCTTTGAACGACTTTCTGTTAATGGCGCTAATCTTGAACCTTGTCCTCCGCCCAAAATGATAGCTAATGTGCTTTTGTTCATAATTTTTAATTTTTTATGTAAAATTATTTTTTCCGAATATGTTTTTTGAGTTTAAGCCTGTTCTTTTTCAAATCGTTCAATGACTTCTTTGTAATAGTCGAAGGTGGTTTTGGCAATTGATTCCCAACTGAATTTTTCTAGTACTTTTTCTCTTCCGGCTTTCCCCATTTTTGTAGCCAAGCTTTCGTCTTCAAGCAATTGGTTGACCTTTGAAGCAAAATCTTTTTGGAAAGTATCTGGATTTGCAGGATTAAAATCAGTTCTCGAAACAGATTGTAATGGAATTAAAAAACCAGTTTTCCCTTCAACAATAATTTCGGGAATACCTCCAACGGCGCTTCCCACAACGGGAGTTTCGCAGGACATAGCTTCGAGGTTTATAATACCAAAAGGTTCGTATAACGAGGGACACGCAAAAACGCGAGCGTGGCTATAAAGCACTTTTATTTTTTCTCGGGATAGCATTTCGGATATTAAAATCACCCCATCGCGTTGGGTTACTAATTCGGCTATGAGTGCTTCGGTTTCTGCAGCAATTTCCAGAGTATCTGGTGCTCCAGCACAAAGAACGATTTGGCAGTTTGTTGTAAAATGTTTTGCGGCAGCAATAAGTTGTGAGATTCCTTTTTGGCGAGTAATCCTGCCTACAAATAATACAAAAGGAATATCAGGATTGATGCCATATTCCAATAATAAGTCATTGTCAAAAGTGGGTTTGTAAAATTCAGGGTCGATGCCGTTGTGGATAACCGTTACTTTTTCAGGTGCAACACCATAGGCTTCGATTACGTCAGTTTTCATTTGTTGGCTTACCGCGATAATACCGTCGGAAGTTTTATAGGCATGGTTTTCAATCCAACGGGAAAGAAAATACCCGTTGCCAAGTTGTTCTACTTTCCATGGACGATGGGTTTCTAAACTGTGTGTGGTGAGAATTAATGGCACTTGCAGCAATTCTCTGGAAAAAATACCAGCCAAATGGGTGTACCAAGTGTGGCAATGAATAATGTCGGCTTCTGGAGTATGTTGTGCCATTTCCACATTGCGACTCAAATTCTGAAACATTTTAAGGTGTGGATTATTATCGTCAACCATCTTGTTGAGAGAAGCATTTATTCCTTGCACATTCATATCGGCAATAGCTTCGGGTTGGTCGCCAAAACAGCGCACTTCAACTTCCGCTAATTTTGCCAATTCCTGACTTAAAAAGTCAATATGTACTCCTGCGCCACCATATATATTAGGTGGAAATTCATTGGTAAATAATGCTATTTTCATAGAGGAATTTTAAATTACATGAATAAATAGTGTTCGCCTAGTAATAATTATATAAGATAGTCTTTAATAAAAAACTAAATGTATAAAAATAAATTGAATTTTTATCAGCAGATTGTGTACATAAAAACTATATACAACAAACAAGACTGATATTTAGAATAGGTTGAGTCTTAAAATGTACCAATTGGCATTTATGGGAAAAGGATTGGGCAACTTTCATTTAAATATCCGAACTTTGGTTGTAGATTCTTAACTTCAAAATAATACGATAAATACATGGAAAATAGCGAAAAACTTATTTTGACTTGGCGCGATTTTGAAAAAGTTGAAATGCGAATTGGGACAATAATGGAAGTCAATGATTTTGCCGAAGCCAAAAAACCTGCTTTTCAATTAACGATTGATTTTGGTTCGGAATTGGGGGCTAAAAAATCTTCTGCTCAAATTACAAAACGTTATTCCAAAGAAGATTTAATTGGTAAACAAATCGTTGCTGTAGTCAATTTTCCAAAGAAACAAATTGGTAAATTTATTAGCGAATGTTTAGTGCTTGGCGCTGTAGGAAACAACAGTGATATTGTGTTGCTGACTTCTGATTTAAAAGTTGAAAATGGATTAAGAATTGGCTGAGTGTTATTTTCTAAATTTTCTAATAGCGTTTATCAAATTGAAAGTTGACGCTGCGAGAAGAATAAGAATTGTGTAAAAAGAAATTTTTCAGGTGTGTTTGCCGTCTCATTCTGAATTTTAATTAGATTTTGGCATAACACCCAAATCCAAAATGCAATACTCAAACTATGTATGAGAATTCCATATTTATTTAAAGAAAAAGCATTATTTTGTCCATTGGAATGAAGTTTAAAAAAAGTCCAAAACAAAAAATGTTTTGGACCTATGTTGCATTTATATATCGTCAAAATTGATATTGGTGAAACTTTTTTCAGTTTTGGGCACCTCTTCAAATGTTTCCGAAATAACCTCTTTTTTATAATCTTTTTGATGTCTTTCTGAAATCACTTCTTCACCTTTATGGTTTAAGACATAGGAAGTCATTTCTTCAAAAATTCCTGTAAAAGCTGCAAAATCT
>JBILYQ010000044.1:0-10600 GCA_044377655.1 Flavobacterium sp. | reverse complement strand
ATGCTTCCACCGCCAAAAGCCAGCAAAATTTTTGCACCGTTTGGAACCAATGTTGTCAGCTTTTCAGTTTGTCCTCTTCCAAAAACGTAATTGGTTGGATTGTATAATTCAAAGTTTAGCATGTTTTTATTTTTTTAATTGTAGTAGTATTTTTTCAGCAACCAATTTAGATGAAGCTGGATTTTGACCTGTAATCAGCAATCCGTCTTCCACTGCATAAGGTTGCCAATCGCCTACTTTTGAATAGATTGCTCCGTTTTTTTGTAACACATCTTCTAATAAAAAAGGCACAATTTTGGTCAAACCAACAGCTTCTTCTTCCGTGTTTGAAAATCCAGTTACTTTTTTTCCTTTAACTAAAAACTCACCGTTCACTTTTACGTTTTTCAAAACACCTGGCGCATGGCATACAAATCCAACAGGCTTATTGTTACTGTAAAAAGCCGCAATCAGCGCTTCAGAATTTTTGTCTTCGGCCAAATCCCATAATGGTCCGTGTCCTCCAGGATAAAAAACAGCATCGTAATCAGCCTGATTAATATCCGCTAATTTGTGTGTATTTTTTAGTTTTTCCAAAAGGACTTTATCGCTGTCAAATCTTTTTGTATCTTCAGTTGCCGCAGATGGATCTTCACTTTTAGGATCAATTGGAGGTTGTCCGCCTAGTGGCGTGGCAATGTCAATTTCAATTCCATTATCCAATAATTCATAATATGGCGCAGCTAATTCTTCTGTCCAAAATCCTGTTTTTTCTCCTGTGTCGCCCAATTTATCGTGACTGGTAACAACAAATAATACTTTTTTCATAACTTTCTTATTTTCGGTTTCTGCGTTATTTTTTTTGCAACTAATAGTTACTGCTAGAATGGCAAACAATGCTATTTTTTTCATAACTGATTTTGTTTTTACAAATTTAGGGCGAATAAGTTATCAATATTAATAAATTAAGTTATGTTTGGGAATATCAATGCGAAAAATTTTATTGTCCAAAAAAGAATTCAATTGCTATGGAATAGTAAAAAAAATGCCTAAAACGGAAGTGTTTTTTCTTTCAGGGGAAAACGAAAATTTAAGTCCAATTTTCGATGAAATCCAAAAGCAATTGAAATCAAATTTGTATTAGTTACTTTTTGTAAAAATTGCTGTGGTCGATGTATTCCCAGACTTTGTGCGGTAAAAGCGGCTGCACATTTTTTCTTTTTTTGATGTTTTCACGAATAAAAGTAGACGATATTTCTACAATTGGAGCGGAAATAATATGAATTCGAGGATGATTTTTGAATTGTAGGTTTTCAATTTCTGCAGAAATCCTTGGATAAACATAGATGTTATGATTTTCTAAAATCACATCGTAGTTTTTCCATTTATGAAATGTTTTCAAATTGTCTTCGCCCATAATCAAAGAAAATTCGTTTTGCGGAAATTTGTCTTTCAAATGCACCAAAGTGTTGACGGTATAATTGGGTTGTGGCAATTTAAACTCAAAATCGGAAGGTTTTATTTTTGGAAAATCTTCGGTTGCCAAACGAACCAAATGCAATCGCTGGTAATCGTCAAGCAACGTGTCTTTCTTTTTCAGCGGATTGTGTGGCGTTACCACCATCCAAATTTGGTCCAAACCAGAATATTCCGCCATGTGATTGGCAATAATTAAATGGCCAACATGAATGGGATTAAAGGTGCCAAAATAAAGACCAATTTTCATAAACGCCTAGTTTAATGTTTTATTTTACAAACTCTTTTACTAGTTCGTAAGCTTCTTTTTTGGCCGTCTCCAAATCATAATTCTTGATGATTTTGTCAAATTGTGGCGCTGTGGCTAACTCAACCGATGCTTTTGCAATGCGCATGTTGATTTTATCATCGCTTTCGGTGGAGCGTTTTTTCAAACGAATTTTTAGCTCATCAATACTTGGCGGTTTTACAAAAACGGCTAATGTTTCTTGCGGAAATTTTGATTTTATTCGCAATCCACCAGCCACATCAATATCAAAAATTACATTTTTCCCTTTTTCCCAAATGCGTTCCACTTCGCTTTTTAAGGTCCCATAAAAATTATCGCGATACACCTCTTCCCATTCCACAAAATCTTCGGCTTTGATGTGTTTTTTAAATGCTTCCAAAGAAATGAAATAATAATCCTTTCCGTGGACTTCTTCGCCTCTAGGTTCGCGTGTGGTGCAGGAAACAGAGAACTCCAAATTCAAATCGTCTTGAGCCAATAAATGTCTTACGATGGTTGTTTTTCCGGAACCAGATGGTGCTGAAAACACAATTAATTTTCCTTTTTTCATTTTTTTGCTGAATTTATTTTAGAATTTCCTACTTCTAAAATGCCAATTTACAACACATTCAAAACCTGTTCTTTAATTTTTTCCAATTCATCTTTCATCATCACAACCAGTTTTTGCATCTGCGCATGATTCGATTTTGAACCCATAGTATTGATTTCACGTCCCATTTCCTGCGTAATGAATCCAAGTTTTCTTCCGTTAGCTTCGGTTCCTTTAATGGTTTCTAAGAAATAATCCAAATGATTGGTCAAACGCACTTTTTCTTCGGTAATGTCTAATTTTTCAAGATAATAAATCAATTCCTGCTCAAAACGGTTTTCGTCCACATTGACTTTTAATTCTGAAATGGCAGTTTGCAATCGGTCTTTTATTGCCTGAACACGTTCCGGATCAAGAGCCAAAGCGTCGTTCATGTATTGGCGAATATTTCCAATACGCAATTGAAATTCTTTTTCTAACGATAATCCTTCGTCTTGGCGAAAGTTGCCAATGTTAACCAAAGCTTCCTTGATTACTTTTTGGATTTCGAACCAATCGTTTTCGTTAATTTCATCGCGTTCGGTTTTAAACGCATCGGGCATTCTTACCGCCATTTTCATTAATTCTGTTTCATCGGCATCAGCAATTACAGCTTTCATTTGAGCGATATATGCTTTTATAATTGGCACATTTACTTTGGTCGAAGTTTGCTCAGCCGTGTTTTCGATAAAAATGGAGAAATCAATCTTGCCGCGTTCTAGTTTTAAAGCTATTTCGGTGCGCAATCCCAATTCCATTTCGCGATAAAGCGATGGCATTCTCACATTCAAATCCAAACCTTTGCTGTTCAAAGATTTTACTTCTACGGTTATTTTTTTTGTGGGTAATTGCAAAGTGGCTTTACCAAAACCTGTCATTGATTGTATCATATTGTTTTCTAAAAGAGTTCAAAGATAATTAAAATGGTTGATAGTTATTCTGTATTTGCTTTCTTCTGGGTTACCAAATAAACGCCGACAAAAATCAAAATTGCCGCACTGATTTTCACCAAACTCAAGCTATCTTTACCTAGACTAATGGCAAAAACCGTTGCAAACAGAGGCTGCAAATAGATAAAAACGGCAACCGTTGTAGGTTTTAATTCCCGCATGGAAAGTAGATTCAACAAATAGGTGAAGAAAGTGGAAAACAAAACCACAAAACCAATTTTCCAATACATCCCTAGGGGTAATGATTGCCAGTTTATAGCCTGAAATTCATTCCAACTGAAGGGCAAAACCATGATAAATCCGAACAGATAAATCCATTTCACAAACGTAAATGCATTGTATTTGTCCATTAATTTTTTAACGATTATCAGATAAAAACCATAGGAAACGGCATTCACAAAAACCAGAAAGTTACCCAAACTCGCGTTCGTTGCGCTTCCAATGGATTTCCCGTAAAGGATTAAAAAAGCAGTGCCAACCAAACCTAGAATTATCCCAAAAACTTTTCGTTTTTGCATGCGTTCTTTCATGATGATGGCTGAAAGAACCAACACAATTATTGGCGTTGTCACCATAATAACCGATGCGGAAATTGGCGAGGTAAAACTCAATCCTTTGAAAAAAGTCAGCATATTCAAAGCAACGCCAAACAAAGCCGCAGCAGCAATTCTTGGAAAATCACCTAGCTCAATTTTCTCTTTTGGACCCAAAAAGGAAACCATCCAAAAAAGCACCGCCGAACCGCCAACGCGCAACAAAATAAAACCATACGGTTGAATGAATTCTGGCATAACGTCTTTAGCAATCGTAAAGGTTAGTCCGTAAATAATGGAAACCAAAGTGGCGCCAATCAAGGCAAGATTTCTTTTAGACATTGTCAAAAGCCTTCATTACCTGTAACATGTTTTGCTGCGTGTTGCCAATATAAATTTTGCCCTCAATGATAAAAACAGGTCGGCTCAAAAAAGTGTAATGTTCCAAAATAAAATTTTTATAATCATCTTCCGTTAAGGATTTATTCTTCAAATCCATTGATTTATATAATTGTGCTTTTTTGCTAAAAAGCGCTTCATAACTTCCGGCAAGTTGTCCCATTTCCTCCAATTCCGCAACCGTAATTGGGTTTTGTTTGATATCATGAAAAACCAAATCAGTGCCTTTTGGCAACGATTTGATGATTTTTCTACACGTGTCGCACGAAGCGAGATAAAATATTTTGTTCATAGTAAATGGCAATTTCTTTGTGCAAAGAAAATCCATTTGACACGGAAAATGAGTATTTTTATCAAAAATTTAAACCAATGCAACAAACATTTGACATTACCAGAACGAGTAGAGAATTGGTTTTGCAATTTTTTGAAAACCACACATTGGAACAACTCAACAAAATTCCCGAAGGTTTTAGCAATAATCTCATTTGGAATATCGGTCACATCATCGTTGTACAGCAAATGTTGGTATACAAATTATCGGGTTTGCCAATGGTTATTTCCGATGAAATGGGTGAAAAATACAAACGCGGAACAAAACCCGAGCACTATGTTTCCCAATCCGAAGCAGACGAATTGAAGTTGTTACTTTTTGAAACCCTCAATCACACTGAAGCCGATTTTGCCAATAAAATCTTCAAAAACTATCAGGAATTCACTTCAATGTCGGGATACAAAATGCAAAAAGTAGAAGACGCCTTGTGTTTTAATTATTTCCACGAAGCGCTGCATCTTGGTATTATGATGAGTATTCGGAAATTCATCTAATGATTTCTAGATTTTTTTCAGAAGCCAATCCTGCTGTCATTCCAATCTTTTCTCTTTTTAAAGAAAAAAAAAGAAAAGGATTTTCCCTTCCATCAGGGCTAAAAAATCGTTAAACAACACCATTCAAAAAATAATAAAATCTAAATTTGCATAAAAATAATTTTATATGAAATTCAACACCAAAACCATACACGGCGGACAACACCACGATCCTGCAACTGGAGCCGTTATGCCACCAGTTTATCAAACGTCAACGTTTGTACAAAACAGTCCAGGACAACCCGTAAACCCTGATTACGAATACAGTCGCGCTGCAAATCCAACCCGAACAGCTTTAGAAAATGCTTTGGCAAGCATCGAAAACGGAACACGCGGATTGGCTTTTTCCTCCGGTTTAGCCGCAACAGATTGTTTGTTGCGTTCCTTCAAAGCTGGTGATGAAATCATCGCCATGGATGATTTGTATGGCGGAACGTATCGAATGTTTACGCGTATCTACAAAGATAGCGGGATAAAATTCCACTTTGTAGACATGAATGATATTGAAAAATTCAAATCATTAATCAACGAAAACACCAAATTGGTTTGGGTAGAAACGCCAACCAACCCGTTGATGAAATTAGCCGATATTCAGGAAATCGCAAAAATGACCAAAGCACATAAAATTCTTTTTGCTGTTGACAATACTTTTGCAACGCCATACCTTCAAAAACCGTTGGACTTGGGCGCGGATGTTGTAATGCATTCCGCAACGAAATACCTTGGCGGACATTCTGATGTGATTGCCGGAGCATTAATCGTAAAAGACGAAGAATTAGGAAATCAATTGCATTTTCAACAATTCGCAACAGGCGCCACACTTGGGCCAATGGATAGTTTCTTGGTTTTAAGAGGTATAAAAACGTTGCACTTGCGTGTGCAAAGACATTGTGAAAATGGCGCAAAAGTGGTTGAATTCTTGAATAACCACCCAAAAATTAAAACCGTTTATTATCCAGGATTACCGAGTCATCCGTATCACGAGATTGCCAAAAAGCAAATGAGTGGTTTTGGGGGAATGGTTTCTTTTACCTTTGTTTCGGGTAAAAAAGAAGATTCGATAAAATTTCTTGAAAACTTGAGAGTGTTTACTTTGGCAGAATCACTTGGCGGAGTAGAATCATTGGCCAATCATCCTGCACTGATGACTCATGCTTCCATTCCGGAAGAAAAGAGAAAAGAAATTGGAATTACAGATGATTTAGTACGACTAAGCGTTGGTATTGAAGATGCTGACGATTTAATTGACGATTTGAAACAAGCGTTAGCATAATCGCCAACTAACTAAATTCCATAAAAAAAACCCAATACTAATTATTTTAGAATTGGGTTTTTTATTTATGTTAATTGCGAACCACTATTGCAAATAATAGATATAACCAAAGTTTAACCAAACATTCCAGTCGTTAGCTTTATTCTCTTTGTAAATTGTTGGATCGGGATTTAAGCCGTCAACCCAATTTGAAAAGTAATATTGCACTCGTAAATCAATCATTAAATCAGAAAGCTCACTCAATTTATATCTTGTACCTACGCTTGTAACGATTGACCAAACGGTTCCACCTTGATTTGTTGTGGCATTATAATATTTAATAGGAGTTGAAATGGGACTATTTAATGGACCTAAAGTTGAATAAGCTTCAGGATCGTAAAAACTAAACTGACCTCCTAAACTGATAAATGGAGCCAAAGCACCGATTGTAGAGGTAAAATCTCTAATACTATATGGAAAATATTCCAATTGCATACCAATATTGGTAACAGAGGTACTTCCTCTCATGCCTCTTAATTGAGTTGCAAATAAGCTATTGTCGCTGGCGTCAACCCATTCTCCAAAGTGTTGTAATTCTGTCTTATTATAGGACAATTCACTACGTAATTTGAAGTGGTCATTAAAATAAGTTTCAGGAGTATAACAATTACACTCAGCTTTATATGAAAAATTCAGATAGTGAATAATTCCAATTCCGAAACCTGAGTTCCCTGCATTTGTTGAAAAATCATGTCTTTCACCATAGTCGGATTGAAAAGCCACAGGACCAACAATTGCACCAATCTCATGGGAAAAACCAAATTGCGCATTGATATTGTTTATAATACCAAATAAAAAAAATAGGGTTAATGTAAAATACTTGGGCGTCTTCATACTAATTAGTTCAATTATCGACAAATATATAAAAACATCATTCACTTATAAAATAAATTAAAAAAATACTCATATTATAATTAATAAAAAACATAAAAATATCAAAAAAACAGGAATAAAACACAGATTTCTATAAAAACCGTAATGATAAAATAAAAATTGGCGGGAATAAAAAAAAATGTATTCCACTATTTCAATAAAATGTATCTTTGTGGCAAATTAACGAAATCGTTTTCTTAAACTTAATAATCTAATAAACATGTCACAAAGTATTAATGCTTTTATCGAAGCTGTTGCTAAAAGAAATGCAAACGAACCTGAGTTCATGCAGGCAGTTAAAGAAGTTGCTGAAACTGTAATTCCTTTTATAGAGCAAAACAAAAAATACCAAAACAAAATGCTTTTGGAAAGAATGGTTGAACCGGAAAGAGTTATTATGTTCCGTGTTACATGGATTGATGACGCTGGTACAACTCAAGTAAACAGAGGTTACAGAATTCAAATGAATTCTGCAATTGGACCCTACAAAGGAGGAATTCGTTTTCACCCATCTGTCAACTTAAGTATCTTGAAATTTTTGGCTTTTGAACAAACATTTAAAAATAGTTTGACAACATTGCCAATGGGTGGTGGAAAAGGCGGTGCTGATTTTGATCCAAAAGGAAAATCAGATATTGAAATTATGAAATTTTGCCAAAGTTTCATGACAGAATTGTCGAAACATATTGGAGCTGACACAGATGTTCCTGCGGGAGATATTGGTGTTGGAGGAAGAGAAGTTGGCTACATGTTTGGTCAATATAAAAGACTGAGAAACGAATTTACAGGTGTTTTAACGGGTAAAGGAATTTCTTTTGGAGGATCATTAATCCGTCCAGAAGCTACGGGATATGGCGATGTGTATTTTGCACAAAGTATGTTGGCGACTAAAGGCGATACTTTTACAGGAAAAACGGTTGTTGTTTCAGGTTCTGGAAATGTGGCGCAATATGCTGCTCAAAAAGCCACTCAACTCGGCGGAAAAGTAGTGACAATGTCAGATTCAGCAGGGTATATTCATGATGCAGATGGGATTGATTCCGATAAATTGGCATTTATAATGGAAATCAAAAACGTAAACTACGGAAGAATTTCTGATTATTTGACAAAATATCCAAACGCTAAGTTTGTTGCAGGAAAACGTCCTTGGGAAGTAAAATGTGATATCGCTTTGCCTTGTGCTACTCAAAATGAATTGAACGAAGAAGAAGCAAAAACGTTAGTAGCTAACGGATGTATTTGTGTTGCAGAAGGCGCAAACATGCCGTCAACTCCAGAAGCAGTAACAGTTTTCCAAGAAGCAAAAATATTATTTGCACCAGGGAAGGCGTCAAATGCAGGTGGTGTTGCTACCTCAGGTCTTGAAATGTCTCAAAACTCATTGCGTTTGAGCTGGACTTCAGAAGAAGTTGACGAAAGATTGAAAAGAATTATGTTAGATATTCACTCTTCATGCGTAAAATATGGTTCTGATGCCAACGGACATGTTGATTACGTAAAAGGAGCTAACATTGCAGGTTTCGTAAAAGTTGCCGATGCTATGTTAGCACAAGGAATTGTATAAATAGAAGTAAAACCAACCAAAACCTTAAAATGCCTTCAAATTTGAAGGCATTTTTTTTTAAAGTATATGAAAATGAAAATAATTGCGTTTATACTATATTTGTGTGATAATTGTATATAAATGAAAAATACCCTTCTATTATTTCTATTTTTCTTCTTTCAACTAGGTTTTTCACAACAAAATCAGTTGTGGGAGGGCTATTTTTCTTATAGTGAAATAAAAGACCTAACGAATTCTCCAGTTAAAATTTTTGCCGCGTCCGAAAATGCTTTGTTTTCGAAAGACCTAAACACAAATAACATCAAAACAACCAACACCATTGATGGATTGTCGGGTCAAACTATAACTGCCATTTACCACAGTCCATCATTTAATAAAACAGTAATAGGATACGAAAACGGCTTACTGATAATTATTAATGAAGCGGATGGTGTTATGCTAAATGTTGTTGATATCATCAATAAAGCAATACCCTCAAATATCAAAAAAATCAATCATTTTACTGAAAATGATGGTGTTTTATATATTTCGTGCGATTTTGGTATTGTTCAATATAAATTGGCGACTTTAGAATTTGGCGACACCTATTTTATTGGTCCAGCAGGACAGGAAATCAAAGTTTTTCAAACTGCTGTTTTCAACAATGAGATTTATGCAGTTACACAATATGACGGAATTAGAAAAGCGTCGATTTCTAATCCGAATTTGATCGATTTTGCACAGTGGCAGCTTTTTGACGGTGGCTATTGGAATGGGATCACCACTTTTAATAATCAAATTGTGGGATCAAATTTAAACAATAGAATTTACAAACACAATGGTGTTTCATTTGACGAAATTGCTAACATAGGTCAGTTAGTTGCTGATATTAGAGCCACAGCAGATGGATTGATTGTCACATCTCTAAATCGCGTTTATATTTACAATCAAAATTTTGGACAAATTGCCCAAGTTCAAAATACACAGGTAACTGAAATTCCAGTTACTTTTTCCTGTGCCACAATTATTGATGACGTCATTTATATCGGAACTTATGAAAATGGAATTGTTTCTTCAACACTTTCAAATCCAACAGCCTTTCAATTTATCATGCCGGATGGCCCATTAAAAAATAATATTTTCGCCATTCAAACCACCACCAATGATTTGTGGGCAGTTTATGGTGATTACGACATTTTTTACAACCCTTATCCGTTTGATCAATATGGAATTAGTAAATATACCGAAACGGGTTGGTTAAACATTCCTTACAGCGAGGTTTTAGGCGCTGTTTCTCTGGTAAGGATTGCGGTAAATCCAAACGATGAAACCCAAGTTTATTCTAGTTCGTTTCATAAAGGAATATTAAAAATCGAAAATGACATACCCTCGCTTTTAATGGATCAAACCAACAGCGGTTTGGAAACATTGACTTTTGACGGGCCAACAATTAGTGTTAGGATAAATGGATTGGCATTCGACAAATCGGGAAACTTGTGGGTAGCCAATACGAAAGTCAAAAACGGTTTAAAAGTTTTGAGAACAAATGGACAATGGCAATCCTACAACATGGAAAACATTTTGGACGATTATATTCCAAGTAATTTAGGGAAACTAGTGATTGACAAAAATGGCACAAAATGGATGGCAACCTATTTAGACGGGGTTGTTGCCTTTAATGAAAATAGCAATATTTTTAAAAAAATAACTTTCGGAGAAGATGTAGGCAACCTTCCTTCAAAGGACGTTAGAGCATTGGCAATCGATAACCGTGGTCAAGTTTGGATTGGCACCAATAAGGGATTACGAATACT
>JBILYQ010000256.1:0-3594 GCA_044377655.1 Flavobacterium sp. | reverse complement strand
ACCTTTTTAGAGGTGTAATTTTCATGCAAACCAAAAATAAAATATTTGGATAAAAATCCTTCTTCAAACGCATACGAGAAGCCATTGCCACTATGGCGTCCTTCAATAATTCTAAAATCGGAATGCGCATCAAAATTAATGGCATTGATGGGTTTTCCTAATCCAAGCGCGGTTCCTTTGATATTTCCGTAGGCATTATTATGTCCACCACCAATGATGATTGGAATTTTACCACATTTAATAATTGTTGTTACAATATGAACTACTTCTTTATCAATTTTTTCTACCAACGCACTCAATATTTGGCGGTCAATGGTTTTTAAGAAATCTAAATCTTTGGCTTCTTCCATTTCTTCCGATACATCTAGACTACCCAGCACAATGATATCATATCCTTTGCAAAAACGGTTGTGCTGAATATTGGCAATGCCACTAATGGCACTTTTCCATGCGGAAGCTGCACCAGGACGACCAAAATTGGCTCGAATTCCAACATCTTCGGGTATTCCAAATAGCACATACTTGGCTTCACAATTTTTAATGAAAGCAATTTGATTCTCTTCTTTGGGAATAACAATCATTTTCTCGCCAAACTTTATCTCACCACTTCGATGGTTGGTAACCTTAGCTAAATCGGAAATCGTAAAAGGAATAATCTTATCCATAAGAAAAATCAATTAGTCAAAAATATAATATAATTGTTTATTTAACGTTAGTATTATAAATAATATTATTTTTGTTTAAACAAATAAATTATAATCCCATGGAAAATCAGAACAATAATTCGAAATTGAAGGCTGTAATTGCTTTATTAGCCTTCTTGCTTGTTGGAAGTTTAGTTTATATTTTTAAAATGACGTCTGACGCAAAAACATTACAGACTGAAGTTGCTGACACCAAATCAGAGAAAGAAGCAGTTTTAAAAGATTTATCTGATTTAAAAGCTACATACGATACTGCAATTGCCGAAAACACTTCAATGTCAGACGAATTAATTGCCGAAAGAGATAAAGTAGTGAAGCTGATGAATGATTTGAAAAGATCGAAAGGAGACATTGCCACATTATCGAAATACAAACAACAATACAATTCTCTTGAGCAAAAAATGAAAAATTTGATGCAAGAAGTAATTGTTTTGAAGGAACAAAACTTGAAGCTAACGACCAATTTAGACAGTACAAATGTAGTTTTGGAAGATTCTAAAAAATACAATCAAGTGTTAACAGGTCAAAATGATGAGTTAGCAAAAACAGTTGAAAAAGGTTCTAAACTTACGATTTCTAATCTTAAAACAAGTTCTTATAAATTAAGAAGTTCGGGCAAACAAGTCGCTACAGACAAAGCCAGCAGAACTGATATTTTGAAAGTTAGTTTTACTATTGCTGAAAACAAAATTGCAAAATCAGGAGATAAAGTGTATTACGTTCAAGTAATTGATGCTAAAAATAATGTTTTGGGAGATAAAGCTACTGTTGTATTTGATGATAATACATTGACCTACAGTTTTACAACTACCGTAAAATATGAAAATAAAAATGTTCAGGTTTCTGAAGATTTACCTGGAAAAGATTTTGCAAAAGGAACTTATTTTGTGAATGTGTTCGATAAAGGGGACTTGATTTCAAAATCTAGCTTCACTTTACGATAAGCTAATATTTTTATTTATAGTAGTAAAAGTCCCCATTCAAAAATTTTTGAATGGGGACTTTTTTAATTATATAATTCTTCCTTCGATAATTACTTTGTCAATCAAATTGCTTCCAAAAGCATAGGGTAATTGATAATAAGAACTAATGACTTTGGTTATTATAATATTTGCTTTTTTCCCAACGGTAATACTTCCATGCGTTTCAGAAATTCCCATAGCATAAGCGCCATTAATTGTAGCTGCATTGATAGCTTCTTCGGGTGTCATTTTCATTTTTATACAAGCAGTTGCAACTACAAAATTCATGTTTCCCGACGGAGTTGTTCCAGGGTTAAAATCGGTTGCTAAGGCTATTGGCAATCCGGCATCAATCATTTTTCTGGCTGGCGTGTAAGGAATACTTATAAAATACGAACAACTTGGCAAGGCCACAGGCATGGTTTTACTATTTTTTAATGCTTCAATATCTTCATCAGTTATAATTTCAAGATGGTCTACAGAAAGCGCGTTGTGTTTTACGCACGCAGCAATACCATTAATTGCAGTAAATTGATTGACATGAATTTTTGGAATTAGGCCATATTTCTTTCCGGCTTCCATGATTTTTTCAGTCTCTTCGACCGAAAAATAACCTGTTTCTAGAAACGCATCGATATAATCGGCCAAATTTTCATTCGCTATTTTGGGTAACATCTCGTTGACAATTATATCGATATATGCCGCATGATTATCTTTGTATTCCGGAGGGAAAGCATGCGCGCCAAGAAACGTTGCTTTAATTTTGATGGGATAATTTTGAGATAATTTTTTAATGACACCTAGCATTTTCAATTCGCCTTCAACAGTCAACCCGTATCCCGATTTTATTTCAACAGCGCCAGTTCCAAGATGCATAACCTCTTCCAATCTTGCACTAGATTGATTATAGATTTCTTCTTCCGAGGTTTGATTTAGAAGCTTGGCCGAATTCAGAATTCCACCACCACGATTAGCGATTTGTTCATAGGAAAGTCCATTAATTCTATCAACAAATTCTTGTTCTCGATTACCGGCATAAACAATATGCGTGTGGCTGTCGCACCAAGTTGGTAACACTATTTTTCCCGAGGCATCAATCGTTTTGTCGGGATTAATTTTAGGACAATTATCCATAGTTCCAAAACTGGCAATAGTATCATTCTCTATCAATAGAAATGCATTTTTTACGGTAGGTAAAATTGCCATTTCTTTTCCAGAAACTTTATCAATCGGTGTTTTTCTAACTTGAAGTAGCTCTTTTATGTTGGTAATTAAGGTTGTCATACAATCATTTTTGGTAAAAATAGTTTGAAAAAAATAATTATTCATAAATTTAAACAAAATTAGACTTCGTGAGAAAAATAAAATATAAAAAAGGCAAAAAAATACAGCCTTCAACGTTGGAGTATACGGGTGTTCATTTGCATACTAAAACTGAATTGCAATTGTTTGTGTTTGACACCAATGATTTAATAGAGTTTAAAGAATTCAAAACGTCTCAGTTGAATCAATGTTTTGATAATTCAAAGGTGAATTGGTTGAACGTTCATGGTTTGAATGATATTGAAATCATAAAATCCATTGGAGGTTTCTTGAAAGTAGATAATTTTATGCTGGGCGATATCCTAAACACGACAAAAAGGACCACACTTGACGAATATCACGATGTGTTATTTTTTAATGTTAAGTCGATATTGCCAATTGAAAACTCGGACAATATTGGTGTTGAGCAAATTAGTTTTTTATTAAAAAGCGGTATTTTAGTTTCCTTTCAGGAAAAAAGAAGTGATTTTTTTACACATATTCGTGAACGAATACGAACACATTCTGGCATTGTCAGAGAGAAAAAAGCGGATTATCTGTTGTATTTATTATTAGATGCCATCATGGAAAATTTCTATTACACCATTGAAAGCGAAGAGGATAAA
>JBILYQ010000043.1:0-10651 GCA_044377655.1 Flavobacterium sp. | reverse complement strand
GGAGGAAGAAGCATCGGTGTTGTAGCTAATAATCCTAAATTTTTGGCAGGATGTTTGGACGTCAAAAGTTCTATAAAAGCCGCCCGATTTACGCGTTTTTGCGATTGTTTTAATATTCCATTATTAGTATTGGTGGATGTTCCAGGATTTTTGCCAGGAACAGATCAGGAATGGAATGGAATTATTATTCACGGCGCAAAATTATTATACGCCTTGAGCGAAGCAACGGTTCCAAAAGTTACTGTAATTACTCGAAAAGCTTATGGCGGCGCGTATGATGTAATGAATTCAAAACATATAGGTGCCGATTTAAATTTTGCTTGGCCAACTGCTGAAATTGCCGTGATGGGCGCGAAAGGAGCGAGTGAAATAATCTTCAAAAAAGAAATTTCGGAAGCTCAAAATCCTGCGGCGAAATTATTGGAAAAAGAAACTGAATATGCTGAATTGTTTGCCAATCCTTATACGGCAGCGCAAAGAGGATTTATTGATGAGGTTATTTTGCCAAAAGATACTCGAAGAAAACTGATAAAAGCTTTTAGTATGCTAGAAAATAAAGAAGTGGTTTTGCCCAAAAGAAAACACGGAAATATTCCGCTATAATAATAAACCGCCTTATTTGGCGGTTTTTTTATGAATATACTTTAGTTGTTTTTAATTTTATTCCACGGAAAATCGAAAACCAATTCCGTGCAAATTTTCTATAGCAATTCCTTTTTCGTTAGCCAAGATTTTGCGCAAGCGGGAAATAAAAACATCAAGACTTCTTCCCATAAAATAATCATCATTACCCCAAAGTGACTTTAAAATTTCTTCTCGTTTCAAAACCATATTTTTATTGTCGAGAAAAAGTTTTAATAAATCTGACTCGCGTTGGGTTAAACTGATTTTTTCTGAATCATTAAAAACTATAAAATTTTTGTTGTCAAATTGATATTTCCCAACAGTATAGATGTTTTTTTCTATTGGAATGTTTTTTCGGGAACGCTTCAGAAAAATCTCAATCTTGAGCAATAATTCTTCTATGCTGAATGGTTTTACAAGATAATCATCAGCGCCAAGTCGCAATCCTTTTAATCTATCTTCTTTCAATGTTTTCGCTGAAAGGAAAATTATTGGAATGTCAGTATTTGATTTTCTGATATTTTCTGCCAATTCAAAACCGTCTGTTTTTGGCATCATTATATCAAAAATGCAAATGTCAAATGTTTGATTTTTGAATGCCTCTATTGCCATTTCTCCATTGGAACAATGAACAACTTCGTAGTTATTTTGTTCCAAATTGTCCTGGGTTAGGAAGGCTAAAGTTTCGTCATCTTCTGCGTAAAGAATTTTATATTTTGTCATTATTTTTTGGGGATTACAATTGAAATTGTTATTCCTTTAATTTTATTGTTGGTTGCAAAAATTTTCCAATGATGCAATGTGCAAATTTTTTTCACATAATACAAACCCAATCCAAACCCATTGACTTCATTGCTTTTTTTGGTTGGAATTCTATAAAATTTATCGAAAATAAAATTGAGATTTTTCACTGGAATTCCAATACCGTTATCGGAGAAATCCAATTGCAATAATTTGTTACGTTCTGAAATAGAGACCGTTATTTTAGGGT
Source organism: Flavobacterium sp. (assembly GCA_044377655.1). GTDB lineage: Bacteria > Bacteroidota > Bacteroidia > Flavobacteriales > Flavobacteriaceae > Flavobacterium. The sequence continues at coordinate 9,036 of JBILYQ010000043.1, read as the reverse complement.
TTTCATCACAATATTTTATTGAATTATCTAATAAATTGTATATGATATTGGTAAAATGGAATTCATCGGCTAGTATTGTAAATTGTTTTTCATTTTGTATTTTAACGTCAAGATGTTGATGCTTGAGTTGGATATTTTCAATAACATCTTTTAGGATAGGAACGATTTCTATTTCCTTTTTCTCCAAAGTCATAGGTGCGTTATCTGATTTTGCAATATTTAAAATTTTTTCAATATGCTGATTTAATTTATTGCTTTGGTTGATTATGATTCCTGTATATTTTTCTAATTTTTTATCTGATTTTATTTTTTCTTGGGTTATTAAATAATTGGAAGCTAGTAGGATAGAAGACAATGGCGTTTTGAATTCGTGAGTCATATTATTGATGAAATCTCGTTGTAATTCGGAATATTTTTTTTGTTGAATAATAGTATAAATGGAATATACATAGACGAATAAAATGATTATTAATGCAAATGATAATATGAACCAAAACCTCAATGAACTGAATAAATAACTATTTTCATTGGGAAATCGGACTGCAAAATAATAAACTAAATTTTTGTGTTTTGGAAAATATACCGATGTTTTCTTTTTACTTTTATCTGTAAAAGACACGTAATTTCCATAGACCATTTCATCACTTTGGCAGTTGTACATTGCATACTCAAAATCTGTAACGATGTTAAATTTTTTAAATTCAGATTTTAAATAATACTCTAAGATTTCGGGTTCAAAATCGTTGTCCACATTGACAATGTAATAATCGTTTGAAATTTTCTTAATTGGATTTTCTGCTGGCAACTCATTGTTAGTACCTTGATAGAGCAATTTTACGACTTCCAACAAAGCTATATGCGTTTTTTGTGAAAACTTTTTTTCTTCCAAATTGAAAGCCTCTTTTGTCCAAAGTAATTGTGCTATTAAAATGCCAATTATGGCCACAAGTCCAAGGACAATTATGAGATTTAATTTTTTTGTTTTCATGGATTTACTCAATTTATATATGGAGTACTTTTTTTTCAAGTGTAATATTACTAAAAAAAACACATAGATTATTGCATTAACAAGTCATTAACAAACATTTGAAATCAGTTAACAAGCGCAAAAGGGTAATTGCTTTACTTTTGAATTGTTCAAATTTAGGAACAAAAAATAAATCATTACGTAACAAAATCTGCATAGGAAAACAGATTTATAAAATTAAAAATTATGAAAACAATTAAATTAGGATTATTTGCATTGGCACTTGGATTAATGTCTTTTACATCAAACACTTTTAATAGTGATCCAATTGTGAAAAAAGCTGCTGTTTCAACAATTGTTTGGAAAAGTGAGCAAATTGATTTAGGTTCTATTCCTCAAAACAAACCTAAGAATATTGATTTTGAGTTTAAAAATACTGGAAAAACGTCGGTAATAATCACGAATGTAAAAGCGTCATGTGGATGTACTGCAACTGATTATACTAAAACGCCAATTCAGCCTGGTGAAACTGCAAAAGTTACCGCCACTTATAATGCTGCTGCAAAAGGGGCATTTTCTAAAACTGTAACGGTGACAACTAATGCAGATGAAACTCCAAAAGTTTTATCTTTCAAAGGTGTTGTTATCTAGTATAAATAAAAGTTTGATTACTCTAAAAACTCCATTTCAGATTATTGATTTGGAGTTTTAGTTTATTGTCTAATGTAACTATTACAAAGGCTCACCATAAAGGTCAAATTCAGTTGCTTCAGTGATTTTAATCATCACAAATTCACCTGTTTTTACATAATGTTTAGTAGCGTCAATTAACACTTCATTATCTACATCAGGACTATCAAACTCGGTTCTTCCGACAAAATATCCGCCTTCCTTTCTGTCGATAATGCATTTGAAAGTTTGTCCAATTTTTTCTTGATTTAAATCCCAAGAAATCTGAGATTGTAATTCCATAATTTCTTCAGCACGCGCTTGTTTTACTTCTTGTGGAACATCATCCTCTAACAAATAGGCGTGCGTGTTTTCTTCGTGAGAGTAAGCAAAACAGCCCATTCTGTCAAATTTCATTTCTTGAACAAAGTCTTTTAGGATATTAAAATCTTCTTGGGTTTCACCGGGATATCCAACTATTAAGGTGGTTCTAATTGCCATTCCAGGAACTGCTTCTCTGAATTCTTTAAGTAACTTGGTGGTTTTTGCTTGTGTTGTTCCGCGACGCATAGATTTCAAAATAGAGTCTGAAATATGCTGTAATGGAATGTCAATATAATTACAAATTTTCGGTTCGCGTTTCATTAATTCTAGAACGTCCATTGGGAAACCCGTTGGAAACGCATAATGAAGTCTAATCCATTCGATCCCTTCCACTTTTGCCAAAGCCTCCAATAATTCGGCAAGATTTCTTTTTTTGTAAATATCCAAACCATAATAGGTTAAGTCTTGAGCAATAAGTATCAATTCTTTTACTCCATTTCTTGCCAAACCTTCTGTTTCTTTTACAAGTTTTTCAATAGTTTGAGAAACATGTTTTCCTCTCATTATTGGAATTGCACAAAAGCTGCAAGGTCTATCGCAACCTTCTGCAATTTTTAAGTAAGCATAATTTTTGGGTGTGGTTGTTAATCGTTCTCCTAATAATTCATGCTTATAGTCAGCACCAAGAGCCTTTAATAATTGTGGCAATTCTGTCGTTCCAAAGTACTGATCTACATTTGGTATTTCTTTTTCTAAATCTGGTCTATAACGCTCTGACAAACATCCTGTAACAAATACTTTATCTACAATACCTCTTTCTTTTTTATCGGCGTATTCTAAAATAGTATTGATTGATTCTGCTTTAGCATTATCGATAAATCCACATGTATTTATTACTACAATATTACCTTCTTCTTCATGTACAACATCTTTTCCACTAGCTCTGAGTTGACCCATCAAAACCTCACTATCGTAAGTATTTTTGGAACATCCAAGAGTTATTACATTGATTTTGTTTTTCTTTAAAGATTTGGTTCTCATATGTTTAAAATTTATCCAAAGTTTTGGGTTGCAAAATTACGGTTTTTAATTTCAAATGCTGTAGCATCTTATTTATTAATTGTTTTTTTAATAAAAAAGACCATCTTATTTTGATGTAAGATGGTCTTAAAATGAATGTATTTATTTTTTTATAATTCAAATAATAATGTTAAACTAACATTATTTGTAACAGAACTAATTTTTGCAGCATCAGTTAAACCTTGCGACACGAAAAGTTGTTGATGATCTCTTTTTGAATGAGAATAGGAAAGGTCTAACTTTGTTGAACCAAAGTTGTAGCCAATACCTGTTGAATAACCAGTTAAATCGCCCATTATTTTAGTGTTTTTATATGGGCTTTCTTCCATTCTATATCCAGCTCTCAAACTCCATTCCTTGATGCGTTTTTCTGCTCCAATCCTATATTCTATTGTGTTTTGAAGAATATTGCTCATTTCGTTATTAATGTCTCTAAATTGGTTTTTAGGTCTAAAACTAATCCCACTATAATCTTTTAATCCTAAGTCAAAACTTATTAAACCTTCTTTACCAAATACATAAGCTATACTTCCTGTAACTTTTCCAGGAGTTTGTAATTTGTATGTTTCATAAACCATTATTATTTGTGGATCAACAACATCTGGACTTAATTCTCCATCTGTGTTGCTTCTGACGGCAACTAAACTTTGTTGCAATTCATCATTTAATCGATACCAAGTTGGAGAATCGTAGGATAACCCTAAGCGTAGTTCTTTAGTAACTTTTGCAATAGCACCTAATTGGAAAGAAAAACCAGTTCCATACGTGTAAATATCATTGTTAAAACGAAGTCGATTAACTCTAATTTGGTCACTAAAATTATTATTTTCTTCATAAAAACTAGTTGATTGTCTGTAATCTGTAAAGTGAGAGTTTAGATTTATACCTAGATATAGAAAATCTTTATATTCTGCAGCTGCGTTAAAACTCAATTTGCCATTATATCCTGTAGACTCAAAGGAATTCTCTTGATAGTAGTTTCCGCCAGATGCTACATTACTTAAATAGCTAGTATTACTTAAATTGTTTTCATCAACAGGATTGATAACGTAAGCTTGATATCCTAAATAGGCTTGTTGCTCATTAAAAAACAAATCTCCGTAGGCGTAATCAACACCGCTTACAACACCTAATTCAAGTCCGTTGGCATAATTTAAAAAATAACTGTCTATCGAATTTGTTGGATTTGTTCCAGCAGAAAAAATGGAATTGTCAAAGTTATTTGTATTTTCATAATTGGCGGCAACAGTAAATTTTTTCCAATCACTTTTTGTGTTGTCATTTAAAAACACAAAAACTGCACCAGCCTGATTTAAATCAAAAGTAGTGTTGTTTTCTGAAGTTTGTGTTCCAAAATAATTGGATCTATTTTTAGAGTTATAGTTACTCAATGTAGCTCCAAATTGATTATTAGTAAAAATTGCCGAGCCCGCAGGATTTACATTGATAGAAGATAAATCGCCTCCTAGAGCACCAAATGCGCCACTCATAGCTCTAAATCTTGCAGTTCCATTAAGATTATCTTGTGAATATCGCAAGGCATCTGTAATTTCCTGAGACTGAATTGTTGCAATTGAAAATCCTGTAATGATGATTGATAAAAACTTTTTCATAGTTGTGCTTTTTATTGTTCAAAAAAACCTATGCTTTTGCGTTACAAAAAACATAGGTATATAATATTAATTTCTAATTTACCTTCTTCCGCCTGAGGATGATCTTCCACCTCCGTAGCTACTTCCGCCTCCAAAACCAGATCCTGATGATGAACGACCGCTACCATAATTTGAACTTGGCGTATAGCTTCTTGTTGGAGTAGTTTGAGTTCTTACTGAATTAGTTGGGCTTACGTTACTATTATTGTTTCGTGTTGAATTGTTTCGAGTGGTGTTGAAATTTGTATTTCTTGTCGATGATTGACTTCTTGTAGTTGTAAAAGTATTACTTCTAGTTCCAGTTGCAACAGAACTTCCTCTTCTGCCCACATTATTAGATCTATTTCCGTTTCTTGTACTTGTAATCCCACTTGAATAAGAGGAACCACGTCTTCCTTGGGCATGCGAATAATTATTATAATAGCCATTTCCATAACCGTTATTCCATCCATAATAACCTCCTCCATACCAATTATTCCAACCTAAACCCCAACCCCAATTTGGTCCATACCAACTATTCCAGCCAAAACCCCAACTTGGTCCATACCAATTATTATAACCCCAGTTATTGTATCCCCAATAATTACCATACCAGTAATTATTCCAATTATTATATCCCCAATTGTTATCATAAACGTTGATTGTAACATTTTGTGGATTACTTCCCCAACTTTCATTTTCAGTGTTGTAATTTCTTTCGTTATTGATAATTGAGTCGTTATTGGAGGAATTGTAATTATCTACATTTGTAAATATTTCAGATTCTTCATATTCTTTATTTAAGGAACTAAAATATTCTTTATATTTATTACTCTGACTGTCTTGAACAACAATTGGTTCAGAGGTTTTTTTTTCAGACGAACCATAAATCCCATCTGTTTCATAGTAAGAACTGTTTTGATAAGAACCACAAGAAGACAAAATAATAAAAAATCCAAATAGGGAATAAATGGATAATTTTTGATTGGAAAAATAATTAGTTTTCATATCTATAGCATTTTTATTGTTGAACTATACAAAAATAGTTAGTTTTGCCAAACTATTTAGTTAAAATAAGTTAAACAATTTTTATGCCAAATTATTTAATATGAGCAAGAATCTAACACGAAGAGATGAGGATTATTCAAAGTGGTATAACGAACTGGTTGTTAAGGCAGATTTAGCCGAGAATTCAGGCGTTAGAGGTTGTATGGTGATAAAACCATATGGTTATGCTATTTGGGAAAAAATGCAGGCTGAATTGGATAGAAAGTTCAAAGAAACAGGACATAGTAATGCCTATTTCCCTCTTTTTGTTCCAAAAAGTATGTTTGAAGCTGAAGAAAAAAATGCAGAAGGTTTTGCAAAAGAATGTGCTATTGTCACACATTACCGTTTGAAGAATGATCCAGATAGACCAGGTAAACTGATGGTAGATCCAAATGCTAAACTTGAAGAAGAATTAATCGTTAGACCAACAAGTGAAGCAATTATTTGGAGTACATATAAAGGATGGGTGCAGTCTTACAGAGATTTACCGTTATTAATTAACCAATGGGCTAATGTGGTTCGTTGGGAAATGAGAACGCGTTTATTTTTGAGAACAGCGGAATTTCTTTGGCAAGAAGGTCATACTGCACATGCTACAAAAGCTGAAGCGATTGAAGAATCTGAAAAAATGATGAATGTATACGCAGATTTTGCTGAAAATTTTATGGCAATTCCTGTTATAAAAGGATTGAAAACAGAAACTGAACGTTTTGCTGGAGCTGAGGAAACCTATTGTATTGAAGCATTAATGCAGGATGGGAAAGCGTTACAAGCGGGAACATCTCATTTTTTAGGACAAAATTTTGCCAAAGCTTTTGATGTAAAATTCGCAAATTCTGAAGGCAAACAAGAGTATGTTTGGGGAACATCTTGGGGAGTTTCAACACGATTAATGGGTGCTTTGGTAATGACGCATTCTGATGATAATGGATTGGTTTTACCTCCAAGTCTAGCGCCAATTCAAGTTGTAATTGTTCCTATTTATAAAACAGATGAACAACTAAATCAAATTAATGCAATCGCAAATGAACTAGTTTTGCAATTCAGAGATTTGAAAATTTCGGTGAAATATGATGATAGGACAACTCAAAAGCCAGGGTTTAAATTTGCCGAATGGGAATTGAAAGGGGTACCAGTAAGAATTGCAATTGGGCCTAAAGATATTGAGAATGCAACTTTTGAGGTTGCCCGACGCGATTTGTTGTCAAAAGAGGTAATTGCTAATGACGGAGTTGTTTCCTATGTGAGTGATTTGTTAGAACAGATTCAATCAAATTTATTTGATAGCGCATTAGAATATAGAAATACGCATATCACGGAGGTAAATAGTTTTGATGAATTTAAAGAGGTTTTAGAAAACAAAGGAGGATTTATATCCGCTCATTGGGATGGAACTTCCGAAACCGAAGAGAAAATTAAGGATTTGACAAAGGCTACAATACGTTGTATACCCTTAAATAGAAAAGATGAAGAAGGAATTTGTGTTTTTTCTAATGCTAAATCAACTGGTAGAGTGTTGTTTGCAAAAGCATACTAAAAAAAAACAAAAAAAGTTTTGCTCAACTATTGTGTGAATAAAAAATAGTTGTATTTTTGCATCCGCGTTAGAGAAGTATGGCCCGTTCGTCTATCGGTTAGGACGCATGGTTTTCATCCATGTAAGAGGGGTTCGATTCCCCTACGGGCTACAAAATAAAACTATTAAGAAAAAAACAAAATGGCAAATCATAAGTCAGCTTTAAAAAGAATTAGAAGCAACGAAAAGAAAAGAGTATTAAATAGATACCAACACAAAACTACTCGTAATGCTATAAAAGCGTTAAGATTAGCTTCTGACAAATCTGATGCTTCCGCTAAGTTATCAACCGTGATTTCAATGATTGATAAATTAGCTAAGAAAAATATCATTCACGATAATAAAGCTTCAAACTTGAAATCGAAGTTAACTAAATATGTTACAAGTTTGTAATTAAATATTAAGTATATATAAAAAAAGCTCTCAATCATGAGAGCTTTTTTTATATATGCTATTTTAAAATCTGTCTTTTAAATTCTCTAGCATTTGCTTTGTGATTGGTTTAGATAAAAAATCTATTACCATTGGGTATGTTTTTGATTTGTTTACATCTTGTGGATCGATAGTTGAAGATAAGATTATAAATTGCGTTGAATTAAAGACGTCTTGAAAACCATTTTTCACGTATGCTTCCAAAAATTCCCATCCATTCATTACAGGCATATTTAAGTCCAATAACGTGAGTTTAGGAAATTCTATTTGATTTCCATTATTGATTTCTGTTTTCATTTTTTTAAAATAATCCAAAGCCTCCTCGCCATTTTGTGCTGTTACAATTTCAACTGCAAAGGAAATCCTCTCAATTACTTTTTTACAAAGCATAAGTGTAATTGGATCATCATCAACACATAATATTTTATCTAACATAGTTTAGGATTAATTGTTTTTGAAGATTATTGTAAAAGTGGTACCCTTGTCAACTTTGCTCTCGACAGTTATATTTCCTCCCATTGTTTCAACTTGCGATTTTACTAAATATAGCCCCAATCCTTTGCTGTCAGGATAATTATGAAATCTTTGATAAAGTCCAAATATTTTATCTCTATTTCTTTCCATATCAATCCCGATTCCATTATCTTTAATAGTTAAAATTACATTTTCACCAACGACTTTACAAGATATTAAAATCTTCAATTGTTTGTTTGCCGCTCGATATTTGATGGAGTTTGTTAATAAATTCAAAAAAATACTTTCTAAATAGGATTTGTTTATATTTAAAATAGTCACTTCTTCAAGTTCTATTTTTAAAAAGGGTTTGTTTAAGCTTATCAAAACGCTAAGCTGGTTAAATACATTTTCAAAGACTTCCTTTATAAGTACTTTTTCTTTTTGTATTGATGGATTGTCCTTTATGATAATTACTTTTACTAAGTCATTAATCGTTTCGTTTAATAAAAAGGTAGATTTAGAAAAACCTGTAATCATCTCTTTTAAATCTGGGTTTTCTATCGGAATGTCTTCAATGAGGTTAAGTAATCCAGTTAGATTAGATAGTGGTGCTCTCAAGTTGTGTGAAGTAATATATGAAAACTGTTTTAAGTCTTTGTTGTTTTGAGTTAATTCGCGTATAAGTTGTTCTTTTTCTTTTTCCTTGTTCTTTTCTTCTGTAACATCTCTTTGCATAGAAATCCAGTGGGAATGTTCGCCCTCTTTATCAGTTACCGGTACCATAGAAAAATTGACCCAATATTCTTCACCGTCTTTTTTATAACTTATTGTTTCTATTACACATTCCTTGT
>JBILYQ010000255.1:0-3605 GCA_044377655.1 Flavobacterium sp. | reverse complement strand
AAAATGACAAAGAATATCTTGTTACCACAGGTCAGTTTTTATCCAATGCAGAAGATGTTGAAAACTTAGTGGTTGGAGTCAACAAGAACATGCCTGTCTATTTAAAACAAGTAGCAAAGGTTCAAGATGGTCCGTCTACAGTTACAAGTTATGTCTCTTTTGGATATGGCAAAGCCAATGAAAAATTCAAAACCGCAAAATCAGAATATCCAGCCGTTACTATTTCAATTGGAAAAGTAAAAGGGGCTGATGCAATGAAAATTTCTGATAAAATTTTGGAAAAAGTAGCGCATTTGAAGAAAAATATTATCCCAAATGACGTTCATGTTGAAGCAACCCGAAATTATGGAGAAACAGCTTCTCACAAAGTTGACGAATTACTATTGCATTTAAGTGTAGCCATTTTAGCAGTAACCGTTTTAGTCATATTAGCCATGGGTTGGCGTGGCGGATTGGTGGTTTTCTTTTCTGTTCCGTTGACATTTGCTTTGACCTTATTTAGCTATTATTTATTAGATTATACACTAAATAGAATCACCCTTTTTGCCTTAGTCTTTGTTGTGGGAATTGTGGTGGATGACAGTATTATCATTGCCGAAAATATGCATCGTCATTTCAAGATGAAACGATTACCCTTCAAACAAGCTGCCATATATGCCATAAATGAAGTGGGCAATCCAACGATTTTAGCAACTTTTACAGTTATTGCAGCCTTTTTACCGATGGCTTTCGTATCTGGAATGATGGGTCCTTACATGAGTCCGATGCCAATCGGCGCTTCGATTGCAATGATTTTGTCCTTGTTTGTAGCTTTGACTGTAACACCTTATTTGGGATATCATTTACTTCAGGAGAAAGACGATCAAAAACACAAAGAATCGGAAGGTTTGGAAACCAGCTGGATTTATAAAATCTACAACAAACTTGAACGACCATTATTAGAAAGCAGTTTGAAAAGAAGGTTGTTTATGGCAATTACAGTGTTGCTATTATTCGGTTCTGTTTTACTATTTTTTACCAAAACAGTGGTGGTAAAAATGCTACCTTTTGATAATAAAAATGAATTTCAGGTGGTAATTGACATGCCTGAAGGAACAACTTTGGAGCGAACAACTGCTGTTACTAAAGAGATAGCACAGTATTTATCTACTAAATCTGAAGTAGTCAATTATCAAAACTACATTGGAACATCAGCGCCAATAACATTCAACGGATTGGTTCGTCATTATGATATGCGTGGCGGAAGTAATATGGCAGACATTCAGGTGAATTTGTCGCACAAAGAAGACCGCGATTTGCAAAGCCATGATATTGCCAAAATAATGCGTCCCGAGATTCAAAAAATCGGAAAAAAATATGGCGCCAATGTCAAAATTATTGAAGTGCCACCAGGACCACCAGTTTTATCGACTTTAGTTGCAGAGATTTATGGTCCAGATTATAAAGAACAGATAAAAGTGGCCAAGCAAGTAAAAACCATCTTGGAAAACACCTCAGATGTTGTTGATATTGATTGGATGGTTGAAGATAATCAAACAGAATACAAACTTGAAGTAGATAAAGAGAAAGCGATGCTTAATGGAGTTGCTCCCCAACAAATAGTTGGAAATTTGACTTATTTATTAAAGGAATATCCGATTTCCAATTTGTATGACGAAAATTCCAATAATAGTGTTGGAATTGTGCTTTCGCTTGATGATAAAGACAAAACAAGTTTGCAAGACATTCAAAATCTTAAGATTAAAGGAAGTCAAGGAAATATGATTCCCGTTAGTGATTTGGTCAAAGTAAAACAAGACACTGTCCAAAAAAGTATTTATAGGAAAGACCAAAAAAGAGTCGTTTATGTCACAGCAGATATGGCTGGCGCCTTGGAAAGTCCTGTTTATGCAATTTTGGGAATGAATGAAAAATTGGCAAAAATAAAATTGCCAAAAGGATATAAAGTCAATGAATTTTATACGGAACAACCTACGGATGAAAGTGATTTTACCGTAAAATGGGATGGCGAATGGCAGCTAACTTTGGATGTTTTTAGGGACTTAGGTGTTGCTTTTGGTGTTGCTATTCTACTGATATATATGCTAATCGTTGGTTGGTTTCAAAATTTTAAAACACCCATGGTAATGATGCTTGCTATTCCGCTTTCGTTAATTGGGATTGTTTTTGGACACTGGATATTAAACGCTTATTTTACTGCAACTTCCTTCATTGGAATGATTGCTTTGGCAGGTGTAATGGTTAGAAACTCGGTCTTGCTAGTTGATTTTATTGAAATTCGATTAAACGATGGCATTGCACTGAAACAGGCAATAATCGAAGCTGGAGCCGTTAGAACTACACCTATTTTGTTGACCACTGGCGCAGTTGTTATCGGTGCATCCATTATTTTACTCGATCCTCTTTTTCAAGGATTGGCGATATCATTGGTTTTTGGAGCTATAATTTCAACCATACTAACCCTAATTGTGGTGCCGTTGATTTATTATGTAACAGAAAGAAAAAAATGGGAGAATACATCTGAAGAGTCAGATAAAAAAAGCTCTAATTCATAACGTTTAATTCTTAATTCTATGAAACTACTCATCATAACCGCCGTCTCGGCATTTGAAAAAGAAATCAAGCAAATACTCAAAAAAGCACAGGTTACAAGCTATAGCTTTAAGGAAGTGACAGGATATAAAGATATTTCTGAAGATGGTATCGAAACCAATTGGTTTGCAACTGAAATCAACGAAACGCAATCTTTACTTTTTTATGCTTTTGTGAAAAATGGAAATGTGGAAATTTTGTTTGATTTAATATCAAAATTTAATGAAATTCAAAAAACGGCATCAAAAATTCATGTTGCCGTTATGAATATTGAAAAATCCAATTAACTAAAAAACACTTACACATGAAAAATAGAATCGTAAGAGCCGTTGCCGGAAGTTTTATCTTAATCAGTTTGCTGTTGTCCATTTATGTCAACCAAAATTGGTTGTGGTTTACTGCCTTTGTCGGTTTCAATTTATTGCAATCATCCATAACCAAATGGTGCTTGATGGATGATATCTTGACAAAACTAGGCGTTAAAGACTAACAATTTATAAAACCCGGCTAACCGTCAATCCATCTCGAATGGGTAATAATACCGTTTCAACTCGCGGATCTTCTTTTAGTAACTGATTGTATTCCAAAAGTATTTTAGTGCTTAGGTCGTTATTTTTTAACTCTTCAAGCACTTTTCCACTCCACAATACGTTATCTGAAAGAATGATTCCGCCTTTGTTCATCATCGGGACAATGAGGTGAAAATAATTAATGTAATTATCTTTATCGGCATCAATAAAAACCAAGTCGAATTTTAAATCCAGTGTTGGGATGCTATTCAAAGCCTCTCCTAGATGTTGAATTATTTGGTTTCCCCAAGGCGATTTGTCAAAATATTTCCTTTGAAAATCTACCAATTCTTCTTTGACATCTATAGTATGTAACACGCCGTTTTCCTGCATTCCTTCGCACAAACACAATGCCGAATAACCAGTATACGTTCCAATTTCTAAAATAGTTGTTGGGCGAATCAATTTGGATAACATACTTAAAACTCTGCCTTGGAAATGGCC
>JBILYQ010000042.1:0-10683 GCA_044377655.1 Flavobacterium sp. | reverse complement strand
TTTCGTCTCCCAGTCATTGCAAGGAGTTGCGAGGTACGAAGCAAAGCAATCCTTAGGAGAAGGATTAGGAGAAGGATTACAATAAAAAAAGGGTTAAAGCTTTCGCCTTAACCCTTTACAATATATATTCTCGAAAATTATTTCAATTTAAACGCTTTTTTTCCAGGAAAATAAGCCGTGTCACCAAGTTCTTCCTCAATTCTTAATAATTGATTGTATTTCGCCATTCTATCAGAGCGAGAAGCCGAACCTGTTTTAATTTGTCCACAGTTTAAAGCCACTGCCAAATCAGCAATGGTAGTATCTTCTGTTTCTCCAGATCGATGAGACATCACAGAAGTATAACCCGCATTATGAGCCATGTTTACCGCAGCTATCGTTTCTGTCAACGTTCCAATTTGGTTCACTTTCACTAAAATCGAATTAGCTATTCCTCTCTCAATTCCAGTAGACAAACGCTCTACATTGGTAACAAACAAATCATCACCAACCAACTGAATTTTATCTCCAATTAATTCCGTTAAATATTGCCATCCATCCCAATCATCTTCATACATCCCATCCTCGATTGATATAATTGGGTAATTAGCCGCCAAAGATGCCAAATACTCTGCTTGTTCTTTTGATGTTCTTATTTTACCTGTAGGACCTTCAAATTTAGTATAATCATATTTTCCGTCAACAAAAAACTCAGAAGCAGCACAGTCCAAAGCAATCATCACATCGCCACCAAAAGTGTATCCCGCATTTTCAACTGCTGTTTTGATAGTATCCAAAGCATCTTCCGTTCCACCAGCTAAATTGGGTGCAAATCCACCCTCATCACCTACTGCTGTTGATAAATGTCTGTCATGTAATACTTTCTTCAAATGGTGGAAAATCTCAGTTCCCATTTGCATCGCGTGAGTAAAATTTTGGGCCTTTACTGGAATAATCATAAATTCTTGAAAGGCAATCGGAGCATCAGAATGTGAACCTCCATTAATAATATTCATCATTGGAACTGGCAACGTATTAGCTGAAACACCACCAACATAACGATACAAAGGTAATCCCAACTCATTTGCCGCAGCCTTGGCCACAGCCAAAGAAACACCAAGAATAGCATTAGCGCCAAGCTTTGATTTATTAGCCGTTCCATCCAAATCAATCATCATTTGGTCAATACGATTTTGTTCAAAAACTGAAGTTCCCAAAAGTTCTGAAGCAATAGTCGTATTTACATTTTCAACCGCCTTCATAACCCCTTTACCCATGTAGGCTTTCCCACCATCACGAAGTTCAACAGCTTCATGTTCACCTGTAGAAGCTCCAGAAGGAACAGCTGCACGACCTAAAACTCCGTTTTCTGTAATTACATCAACTTCAATAGTTGGGTTTCCCCTTGAGTCTAAAATTTGTCTAGCGTGAATTTTAATTATTATGCTCATATTTTTAGTTATTTATTAATTTTAACTTTTTTATTTGATAGAATAGCAAATTTAATCAAACTAAAAAATCAAATTCATTATTCTTAAAAAACTTATAAACGCAATCGTTTTAGTGAAACAACATGGCAACATGTTGCTCGATAAACAAATAAAAAAAGGTTAAACCTTTTGCAAATTGCATACATTTTTAATATTCTCAATGAATTCATCAAATAAATAGCTAGAATCATGTGGGCCAGGACTGGCTTCTGGATGGTATTGTACTGAGAAACAATTTTTAGATTTCATTCTCATTCCAGCAACTGTGCCGTCATTGATATGAACGTGAGTTATTTCAAAATCCTGATGTTGTTCGAGCTCTTCTTTATTCACAGCAAAACCATGGTTTTGAGAAGTGATTTCTCCTTTTCCTGACACTAGATTCATCACTGGATGATTAATACCTCGATGTCCATTGAACATTTTATAAGTTGAAATTCCATTGGCCAGAGCAATGATTTGATGCCCAAGACAAATCCCAAAAAGAGGTTTGTTTGCATTTAAAATTTCTCTTGCAACAGCTTGTACATCAGTTAAAGGATCAGGATCACCAGGCCCGTTAGACAAAAAGTAACCGTCCGGATTAAAAGATTTCAATTCTTCAAAAGAAGCAGTAAAAGGAAATACTTTGATATAGCAATCTCTCTTAGCAAGATTTCTTAAAATATTCTTCTTAATCCCTAAATCCAAAGCGGAAATTTTATAGGTTGCACTTTCATTACCAAAAAAATAGGGTGTTGTTGTGGAAACTTGCGAAGCTAATTCAAGTCCTTTCATATCTGGAATAGTAGCTAATTGTAATTTCAAATCTTCAATAGGCGTTCCATCAGTGCATATAACAGCATTCATAGCGCCATTATCACGAATGTAACTTACAAGCGCTCTAGTATCTACATCAGAAATACAAATTAGATTTTGTTTTTCGAAATAATCATATAGATTTCCCTCAGAATTTGGCCTTGAATGTGTAAAGCTAAAATTTTTACAAACTAAACCAGAAATCATGATTTTGTCCGACTCAACCTCGTCTTTATTTACGCCATAGTTTCCGATATGTGGATTTGTTGCCACCATGATTTGTCCAAAATAAGATGGATCTGTAAAAATCTCTTGATAGCCAGTCATACCTGTATTAAAGCAAACTTCTCCAAAGGTTGTACCCGAAATGCCAATGGATTTGCCATAAAAAATAGTACCATCTTTAAGTAAAATGATAGCTTGTTGTCGAGTTGTGTATTTCATTGTTAGTAGTTATTGTTGTGTGTTGCAAATTTATGATATTGGTGTTGATTTATTCCATATTGGTTTTATAAAGTTTATAAAGAGTTGGCGAATTAGCATTCAGTCAAAAAAAGACTCCATAAAATAAATAAAAAAAAATATTAAAAAAAAATCAAAAAAAAAGGATAAACTAGTAAAAGTTTATCCTTTAAATTTATGAAATAAATTTCATTATTCTGCACTATCAGTGATTTCTTCAGAGCTAGCTTCTGCTGCTGGCGTTTCCGCAGTAGCCTCAGTTTTTTTAGCTTTACCACCTCTACGGCTTTTAGCTTTTTTCTCTTCTTTTTTACCACCATTATATAGTTCATTAAAATCAACTAACTCGATCATAGCCATATCAGCGTTGTCACCTAAACGGTTTCCAACTTTAATGATACGAGTGTATCCTCCTGGACGGTCACCTACTTTAGCAGCTACGTCTCTGAATAAATCAGTTACAGCATACTTGCTTCTTAGGTTAGCGAACACGATACGTCTGTTATGAGTAGTGTCTAGTTTTGATTTTGTAATTAAAGGCTCAACAAATTGTTTAAGCGCTTTTGCTTTAGCAACAGTAGTATTAATACGTTTATGCTCAATTAATGAGCAAGCCATATTAGCTAACATAGATTTTCTATGTCCTGTCTGTCTGCTAAGGTGATTGAATTTTTTTCCGTGTCTCATGACGTGTTTTTTTAAACTTTCATCTTGCTACAATCCTCTTTGGAGAGCAAAATATGAAGTTATTTATTCTTTATCTAATTTGTATTTACCTAAATCCATTCCGAAAGTTAAATTCTTTACAGCAACAAGTTCATCAAGTTCTGTTAAAGATTTTTTACCGAAATTGCGGAATTTCATTAAATCGTTTTTGTTGAAAGATACTAAATCTCCAAGTGTATCAACTTCGGCAGCTTTCAAACAATTAAGAGCTCTTACCGACAAATCCATATCAACAAGCTTAGTTTTAAGCAATTGTCTCATATGTAAAGATTCTTCATCATAAGATTCTGTTTGAGCAATTTCGTCAGCTTCCAAAGTTATTCTCTCATCTGAGAACAACATGAAATGGTGAATTAATACTTTAGCAGCTTCAGTAAGGGCATCTTTTGGATTAATAGAACCATCCGTTTTGATTTCAAAAACTAATTTTTCATAATCTGTTTTTTGCTCAACACGGAAGTTTTCAATTGCATATTTTACATTTTTTACTGGAGTAAAAATAGAATCTGTAAAAATTGTACCAATAGCAACATTTTGTTTTTTGTTTTCTTCAGCTGGTACGTATCCTCTACCTTTTTCTATTGTCATTTCAATATTAAGGTTGACTTTACTATCTAAGTTACAAATAACTAACTCTGGGTTCAAAACTTGAAAACCAGAGATGAATTTTTGAAAATCACCAGCTGTAATTTGGTCTTTACCAGAAATTGAAATAGTAACTGTTTCATTATCTACATCTTCAATTTGACGTTTAAAACGTACTTGTTTAAGATTTAAGATAATTTCAGTAACGTCTTCAACAACTCCTGAAATCGTTGAAAACTCATGCTCAACACCTTCTATACGAATAGATGTTATTGCATAACCTTCTAACGCAGAAAGTAAAACTCTTCTAAGTGCATTACCAACTGTCAATCCGTAACCAGGTTCTAAAGGTCTGAATTCAAACTTACCTTCAAAATCGGTTGAATCGATCATGATAACTTTATCGGGCTTCTGAAAATTAAATATTGCCATAATTACGACTAATGTCAATTATTATTTGTTGTACAACTCTACGATTAATTGTTCCTTGATATTTTCTGGGATTTGCAATCTAGCTGGCACAGAAACAAAAGTACCTTCTTTAATATCGTTATTCCATGTAATCCACTCATAAACATGACTAGAATTAGCTAGTGAACGCTCGATAGCCTCAACAGATTTAGATTTTTCGCGAACCGCTACTTTATCACCTGCTTTCAAGTGGTAAGACGGAATGTTTACTAATTCACCGTTTACGGTAACGTGTCTGTGAGAAACGATTTGTCTTGCAGCTCTTCTAGAAGGAGCAATACCCATTCTGAAGACCACGTTGTCTAATCTTGCTTCACACAATTGCAAAAGGATTTCACCAGTTACACCTTTAGAAGCTGAAGCTTTTTCAAATAAGTTTCTGAATTGTTTTTCAAGAATTCCGTAACTGTATTTAGCTTTTTGCTTTTCCATCAACTGAACTGCATATTCAGATTTTTTTCCTCTTTTTTTTGACAAACCATGTTGCCCAGGAGGGTAATTTCTTCTTTCGAATGATTTATCATCTCCGAATATAGCTTCGCCAAATTTACGAGCTATTCTTGTACTAGGACCAGTATATCTTGCCATTTTAAAAATTTAAGTTAAGATAGAGATTATGAATTCAGGTCATATCCTTCGATAATCTATAGATACTATCTTTTTGTTATACTATTTATATTAAACTCTACGTCTTTTAGGAGGACGACATCCATTGTGAGGCATTGGTGTAACATCAATAATTTCAGTTACTTCAATACCACCATTATGTAAAGATCTGATAGCAGACTCACGTCCATTACCTGGTCCTTTTACATAAACTTTAACTTTTTTTAGTCCCGCTTCTAGAGCTACTTTAGAACAATCTTCGGCTGCCATTTGAGCTGCGTAAGGAGTATTCTTTTTAGAACCTCTGAAACCCATTTTACCAGCTGACGACCAAGAAATAACTTCACCCTTTTTGTTTGTTAACGAAATGATGATGTTGTTAAAAGTAGCACTAATATGAGCTTCACCCGTAGACTCAACGATAACTTTACGTTTTTTTGCAGTTGCTTTAGCCATATTACTTGTTATTTAGTTGCTTTTTTCTTGTTAGCAACAGTTTTTCTTTTACCTTTTCTTGTTCTAGAGTTATTCTTAGTTCTTTGCCCTCTTAAAGGAAGACCAGATCTATGACGAATACCTCTATAACATCCAATATCCATTAAACGTTTTATGTGTAATGAAATTTCTGAACGTAGTTCACCTTCAATTTTGTAATAGGAAACGGCTTCACGGATTGCTCCAATTTCGTCATCATTCCAATCTTGAACTTTTTTATCTTGGCTAACTTGAGCTTTTTCCAAAACTTCAATAGCTCTACTTCTACCTACACCGAAGATATAGGTTAAAGCGATAACTCCTCTTTTGTTTTTTGGGATGTCTACCCCTGCAATTCTTGCCATAACTATCCTTGTCTTTGTTTAAATCTAGGATTCTTTTTGTTGATCACGTATAATACGCCGTTTCTTCGTACAATCTTGCACTCGGCACTTCTTTTTTTAACTGATGCTCTTACTTTCATTGTTACTATCTTTAATATCTATAAGTAATTCTTGCTTTGGATAAATCGTAAGGACTCATTTCTAGTTTCACTTTATCACCAGGTAATAATTTGATATAATGCATACGCATTTTTCCAGATATGTGAGCTATTACAACATGCCCGTTTTCTAATTCTACACGGAACATTGCATTTGACAATGCTTCTATAATTGAACCGTCTTGTTCTATTGCTGATTGTTTTGCCATAAAAATTAAGCTACTGCTTTTCTGTTTTTACCACTCTTCATCAAGCCGTCGTAATGTTTATTCAATAAATAAGAATTTATTTGCTGAATAGTATCTATAGCAACACCAACCATAATGATTAGCGAAGTACCTCCATAGAACATAGCCCAAGACTGTTGAACACCTACACTTACAACAAGAGCTGGGAACACAGCGATTAGAGCAAGGAATATTGAACCTGGGAATGTAATTAATGACATTATTCTGTCTAAGAAATCAGCTGTTTCTATTCCAGGTTTTACACCTGGTATAAAGCCACCACTTCTTTTAAGATCATCTGCCATTTTATTTGTTGGAACAGTAATTGCGGTGTAAAAAAATGTAAATACAATAATTAAAGTTGCAAACACAAAATTATACCAAAAACCAAACATATTACTAAACTCACCTGCAATAGATTGAGAAACGTCAGATTGTGAAAGCCCAGCCAAAGCTGCAGGGATAAACATGATTGCTTGGGCAAAAATGATCGGCATAACACCTGCTGAGTTTAATTTTAATGGTATCCATTGTCTGTTACCTCCCAACATGTCTTGCTCGAAATCACCTGTAGTTGTACGACGAGCATATTGAACAGGAATTTTTCTAACAGCCATTACTAAAAGTATACAAGCAATAATAACTAATAACCAAACAATAATTTCAATTACCAATAGCATTGGACCACCGTTATTATTAGTTACCTTTGAGGTAAACTCTTGAAACAAAGCTTGAGGTAATCTTGCTATAATTCCAACCATGATTAATAATGAAATACCATTACCAATACCTTTATCGGTAATTTTTTCTCCTAACCACATTGCGAAAACCGTTCCTGTAGTAAGAATTAAAACTGATGAGAAAAGAAAAGAAAATGAATCAAAACCAAGTAAGAAAGCATTACTAGGCAATGTTCTGTACAGATTGTAAATGTAACCTGGACCTTGAACTAAAGTTATCCCAATAGTTAACCAACGAGTTATTTGATTTATCTTTTTTCTTCCGCTTTCACCATCCTTTTGCAATTTCTGCAAGTAAGGAATAGCAATACCCATTAATTGTACAACAATTGAAGCCGATATATAAGGCATAATACCCAAGGCAAATACTGACGCTTTAGAAAAAGCTCCACCTGTAAACATATCTAGAATTGAACCAATTCCACTTTCTGTTTGACCAGCTAAACTATTTAATTGTGTTGCGTCAATACCTGGTAAAGTAATGTGTGCACCAAATCGGTATACTAATAAGAGACCTAGAGTAACTAAGATTCTATTTTTTAGTTCTTCTATTTTCCAAACATTATTTAATGATTCAAAAAATTTCTTCATTTGTTATAGAAATTACAAAATTACAACTTCTCCTCCAGCAGCTTCAATAGCAGCTTTTGCAGTAGCAGTAAATTTATGAGCAGTTACTTTTAGTTTTGCTTTCAATTCTCCTCTACCTAAAATCTTTACGATTTCATTTTTTGTAGCAAGACGATTGGCTACAAATACAGTCATGTCAACCGTATCTGTTATAACTCCATTGTCTACTAATAATTGTAGGGTATCAAGATTAACACCTTCATAATCTTTACGATTAATGTTTGTAAAACCAAACTTAGGCACACGTCTTTGAAGTGGCATTTGACCACCTTCAAAACCAATCTTTTTAGAATATCCAGAACGTGACTTTGCTCCTTTGTGACCTCTTGCAGAAGTACCACCTTTACCAGAACCTTCACCTCTACCTAATCTTTTGTTTTGATTGTGTGTTGAACCCTCAGCAGGTTGTAAGTTACTTAAATTCATAACAGTATTTGTTATTTAGCTTCTTCAACAGAAACTAAGTGTTTAACTTTATTTATCATACCAAGGATTGTAGGATTTGAATCATGCTCTACAACTTGTCCCATTTTACGTAGACCTAAAGCTTCTAATCCTCTTTTTTGAGTAAGTGGACAGTTGATTTTGCTTCTAACTTGTTTTACTAATAATTTAGCCATAATTTCCTTGAATTAACCTTTAAAAACTTTTTCTAAAGAAACACCTCTTTGTTTTGCAACAGTATAAGCACTTCTCATTTGTAATAAAGCATCAAAAGTTGCTTTCACTACGTTGTGAGGATTTGATGAACCTTGAGATTTTGATAATACATCGTGTATACCAACTGACTCAAGAACTGAACGAACAGCACCACCTGCAATTACTCCAGTACCATGAGAGGCTGGAATTAAAAACACACGTGCTCCACCAAATTTACCTTTTTGTTCGTGAGGTACTGATTGACCATTCAAAGGAATCTTTACTAAATTTTTCTTAGCGTCTTCAACCGCTTTAGCTATTGCTTCAGAAACATCTTTAGATTTTCCCAATCCGTGTCCAACCACTCCATTTTCATCACCTACAACTACAATAGCAGAAAAACCAAATGCTCTACCACCTTTTGTAACTTTAGTAACACGATTTACACTTACCAAACGATCTTTTAATTCAAGACCACTTGGTTTTACTAACTCTACATTCTTGTATTTACTATTAGACATAATTACTAAAATTTAAGTCCAGCTGCTCTCGCGCCTTCTGCTAATGATTGAATACGACCGTGATATAAATAACCTCCTCTATCGAAAGTTACTACTTCAATACCGGCTTTTAACGCTTTTTCTGCAACTAGTTTTCCAACTGCTGTTGCAACTTCAATGTTAGTACCTTTTCCTATTTCTTTTTCTCTTGAAGAAGCAGCTAATAAAGTAACTCCGTTTACGTCATCAATAAGTTGCGCATAAATTTCTTTGTTACTTCTAAATACAGAAAGTCTTGGATTAGTAGCAGAACCACTAATTGTTTTTCTAATTCTGAATCTGATTCTCTGTCTTCTTTCAGGTTTTGTTAATGACATAATGCTATTTTTTACGCTGATTTACCTGCTTTTCTTCTTAATACTTCACCTACAAATTTAACACCTTTTCCTTTGTACGGCTCTGGTTTGCGGAAACCTCTGATTTTCGCAGCTACCTGGCCTAAAAGTTGTTTATCAAATGATGTTAATTTCACAATTGGGTTTTTACCTTTTTCAGATATAGTTTCCAAAACTACTTCTGGAGCTACTTCTAAAACAATATTGTGAGAATATCCAAGAGCTAAATCTAATTTTTGTCCTACGTTTGAAGCTCTATAACCTACCCCAACTAATTCCAATGATTTTGTAAAACCATCAGTTACACCGATAATCATGTTATTGATTAAAGATCTGTACAAACCGTGTTTTGCTCTTTGATCCTTGTGATCAGACGATCTGTCAACTTGTATTTGACCGTCTTCAACTGTTACAGTAACGTCCGAAAACTCCTGTGTAAGTTGACCATTTTTTCCTTTTATTGTAATGATACCATCTTTAACTTCAACAGTTACTCCGGCAGGGATTACGACTGGATTTTTACCTATTCTTGACATCTTATTAGTCTTTTAATTAGTATACGTAACAAATTACTTCACCACCAACATTTAATTGTTTTGCCTTTTTTCCAGTCATTAAACCTTTTGAAGTTGAAACAATAGCAATTCCTAATCCATTAAGGATTCTTGGTATTTTAGAAGAACCTGCGTACTTACGTAAACCTGGTTTACTAATTCTTTGGATATCTTTAATTACAGGCTCTTTAGTATCTTTATCATACTTCAAAGCGATTTTGATGGAACCCTGAACAGAGTTATCCTCAAATTTGTAACTCAGGATATAACCTTGATCAAATAAGATCTTTGTTATTTCTTTTTTTAGATTAGAAGCAGGAATTTCAACAACTTTGTGGTTTGCGGCCACAGCGTTTCTAACTCTTGTTAAATAATCCGCAATAGGATCTGTATACATGTTTATTGATTTGCGGTTATGGTTTTCAGTAAATACTCATTTAATGAACCTTTAACCAATTTATAAATATTTATTTTACCAACTTGCCTTTTTAACGCCTGGTATCAAACCATTATTAGCCATTTCACGAAATGTAACACGTGAAAGACCAAATTGACGCATGTAACCTCTCGGTCTTCCTGTTAATTTGCAACGATTGTGCAAACGAACTGGAGAAGCATTTTTTGGTAATTTTTGTAGACCTACATAATCTCCAGCTTCTAATAAAGCTTTCCTTTTGTCAGCATACTTAGCAACGGTTTTTTCTCTCTTAACCTCGCGGGCTTTCATTGATTCTTTAGCCATGTCTTAATTCTTTTTAAAAGGTAAACCTAATTCTGTTAATAATGATTTAGCTTCTTTATCAGTATTGGCCGAAGTTACAAAAGTAATGTCCATTCCAGATATTTTATTCACTTTATCAATATCAATTTCAGGGAAAATGATTTGTTCTAAAACGCCAAGGTTA
>JBILYQ010000041.1:0-10701 GCA_044377655.1 Flavobacterium sp. | reverse complement strand
GAAAATCTAGCGCCACCTGAAATGAAAATTGCATCAATTCTAGCTTTTTGACCTAATGAGAACATATACATTCCTCTATCGTCTGTATAATCCATATAGTTCATTGACATTTCTACAGGAGTTCCAGTGCAAGTGCTATAATGTGGATATGTTGGAACACCATAATTTGCTGTGTTGTGTGTTGGAGTATCTGTTACTAAATCACTACCACAAGTTGCATCGCCCCAAATATGACGCAAATTCATCCAATGTCCCACTTCATGTGTTGCAGTTCGACCTAAGTTGTAGGGATAACTTGAACTAGAATTACTAGTAACACCAACATATTTTGAATCACAAACAACACCATCTGTTGCTGAAGAACCTCCAGGGAATTGTGCATAACCCAAAATTCCACCGCCAATAGTGCAAACCCAAAAATTTAATTTTGTTGTTGGAGAAGTAGGATTAATACCTCCTTGTTTAGTTTTTTTCATAGCGTCTCTTGTTCCCCAAGAGGTTTTTGTTGTTGCTTTTCTGATTACTTGATCAAGTACAAATGTAATTCCAACATTAGCTTTTACGCCAGAAAATAATGTAGGAACTTGACTGTAATCTGCATTTGCAGCATTGAAATCAGCATTTAGAACGTTAATCTGTGATTGGATTTGAGCCAAAGAAATATTTTCGGTAGCCGTTCTATAAAGCACATTGACAACTACAGGGATTTCGATATGTCCATTGACTAATCTTCCTTCTTGCATCGCTTTTACAGTGAACTCCTCAATTTTGTTCATTCTTAGCGCTAGTTCTGGATTTTCTTGTAATTGTCGTTCGTAAACTTCTTGCGACGCACAAGCTCTTTTAACTGCTACTGAATTAGTATAGTTTGTTTTATCTTCATTTTGACATTAAAACAAAAAAAGAATGGATGTAATTGATAATAAGACTTTTTTCATTTTAAATTGGTTTTTAGTTAATTAATTAAACAAATTTAAAACATTTTGAAGTAATAAAAAAAAATACTTATTAATTTAAATAAAAATAAAAAACATCTATTTAAACATTTATTTAGTTAAATAAATACCTTTTTTTTAATTATTGCCACATTATAAAGAAGAATATACTTTTAAAAAATGAAAGAATTTATGTTAGTTGTTAAAAATATAGTTTAAAATATTAGCGCCCATTTTTAAAGCTTTTTCCCTGACTTCTTTTGGGTCGTTATTAACATCTGCGTCTTCCCAACCATCACCTAAATCACATTCATAAGTATACAGCAAAACCAAACGGTTATTTTCAAAAATACCAAAGGCTTGTGGGCGTTTATTGTCATGTTCATGAATTTTGGGTAAACCGCTCGCAAAAACAAATGGTTTTTGAAAAATTTCATGATTAGAGGGAATTTCGATTAATGTGGTGTTTGGAAAAATCTTTTTTATTTCTTTTCGAATGTATTGATCCATTCCATAGTTATCATCAATGTGAAGAAAACCACCTGAGAGTAAGTAGTCTTTAAGATTATTACTATCCGAATCGCTAAAAACAACGTTGCCATGTCCAGTCATGTGAACAAATGGATAGGAAAATAAATCAGGACTGCTAGGTTCAACAGTTGCAGGTTTTGCCTTGATTTTTGTATTGATGATTTGGTTGGAATATTTAATTAAATTGGGTAATGAAGTTGGATTTGCATACCAATCGCCACCACCATTGTATTTTAAAAGCGCAATTTCTTGCGAAAAGCCAGCTATGGAAACCAACAATAATACTAAATAGATATTTTTCATAATGGAATTAAAATCAAATTTCATTCTTAAAAACAACCGAATGGCATGCTACAACGGCTGCCGTTTCAGTGCGTAATCTTGTGTTTCCCAAAGATACAGGAATAAAGTTATTCTCAATTGCCAATTCTATTTCTTTAATTGAAAAATCACCTTCGGGTCCAATTAAAAGAGTAACATTTTCGTTAGGCTTT
Organism: Flavobacterium sp.; assembly: GCA_044377655.1. Taxonomy (GTDB): domain Bacteria; phylum Bacteroidota; class Bacteroidia; order Flavobacteriales; family Flavobacteriaceae; genus Flavobacterium. Next base: position 8,741 of record JBILYQ010000041.1, on the reverse strand, counting down.
AGTTCGGATTTTAGTGATTTTTTATTTGTCTCTTCACAATGTGCTATGAAAAGTTGTCCCGATTTCTTGATTTTCAAGAAATCTATCATGGCGACTGGCTCGTTTAATTTTGGCAAATAATAATGAAGCGATTGTTTCATTGCAGATTCGATTATCTTTTGAAACCTATCCGTTTTGATAACTTTTCGTTCCGAATGTTCGCAAATAATTGGCGTAATTTCTTGAATGCCAATTTCTGTAGCTTTTTCTAAAAACCATTCATAGCGTTCGTTCATTTTGGTAGGCGCAACAGCCAAGTGCAAATGAAATTTAGAAGGTGCTCGCTTGTCAAATGAAATTATTTTAACGGTACATTTAGTATCGGAAGCTAGTAAAATTTCAGTTGTAAATAAAAATCCTAAACCATTAGTAACGAGTAAAATATCGCTTTCTTTCTTCCGTAGTACTTTAATTATATGTTTGCTTTCTTCTTTGTCAAAAACAAAAGATGTTAAAGTTTCGTTTATAGTAGAATTGTAAAATAATTGCATACTTATTTTTTAATTTGATTTAGCCATTTTGCCCAATCGTTACCGACATTTTCCCAATTGTAAATTTCGTAATTTGGCTCGTGTTGTTCGTTAACTTGAAAGTAATTGTGTTCTAGACCAATATAGGGTTTGAATGTGAAATTATTTAAATTTTTTCGAATAGTTTCAACGTAAAATAAATCAGCGTATGGCAAATTCCAATCTTTTGTTCCATAAGATACTAATATTGGAATTTTTAAACGCATCAATTCAGTGGCTAAAGGTTGTGAAAAATCAAAACTACATTTATACGTATCACCACCATTATAGGTCAAATCATTTTTATTTTCCACAATCTCTTTCCAATATTCAATACTTTGATTGTCGTCATTTGTAAATCTGCTTTGGGCCAAAATATTCAAAAAACGACCGTATGGATTTCCTCCGGTGTATATTAAATGGGTAATTTTTTTATTGGTTAAAGCCATTTTTGCTGCTATTGAACTTCCTTCCGAATGTCCTGCGACCACAAGTTTATTTGTGTTAACCCAATTTTCTTTTAATATTTTTTTAATTAAAAAATTATTGCGTTTGACATAAAAATCCAAATAATTATTATCTGAATATTCTTTTGGAATTCGAAGACTATCATCGGCAACAATATAATTTTTTTTCAAATCATTAATAGCTGCAATTACTGGAATTCCGGGTTTACCGATAATCACCAAATGAAATTCATCCAAAAAATCGTTGGCATCAAAGGGAAATGTTTGATAAATTCCAGAGGAACCATATTTAATCACTGGCTGTGGTAAACTACCTTGACACCAAATAAATAAGGGTTTTTTAAAATTTTCTTCCCCTTTTTTTGACTGAATAATAACGTCAACAAGTTGGGTTTTATAAAATAATTTTAAATGTTTGTATCCAAAATCCTCTGGACTTTTTTGGGCAAAAATGCTCATCGAAAGTAAAAAAAAGTAAATTCTAACAGCTTGTTTCATCTTAAAATTCTATTCGTGCTTTTGAAACCACAGTAGCATCAGTGAATTTATCGTGTAAAAACTTTTGATAACCAACTATTCCAATCATTGCTGCATTGTCTGTGGTATATTCAAATTTAGGCACAAAAGTTTTCCAACCATATTTTTTTTCAGCTTCTTTTAATACTAGTCGAATTCCAGAATTTGCAGAAACTCCACCACCAATGGCTACCTGTGTAATTCCAGTTTGGGCAACAGCCATTTTTAATTTTGCCATTAATATTTCAATAATAATTTGCTGAACAGAGGCGCAAATATCATGTTTGTTATCTTCAATAAAATTTGAATTTTCGGCAACATTTTTCTGAATAAAATATAAAATTTGAGTTTTTAATCCCGAAAAACTAAAATTCAATCCTTCCACCTTTGGTATCGTAAAAGTATATTTTTTTGGATTTCCTTCTTTAGCAAATTTATCAATTAATGGTCCTCCAGGATAGGGAAACCCGAGTATTTTAGCTGTTTTATCAAAAGCTTCTCCAACGGCGTCATCAGTAGTTTCTCCAATGATTTCCATACTAAAAAAACTATTCACCTTCACTATTTGAGTATGTCCACCAGAAATTGTCAAAGCTAAAAATGGAAAAGTTGGTTTATCAAATCCTTCTTCGTCAATGAAATGAGCCAAAATATGTGCGTGCATGTGATTGACTGCTATCAATGGAATATTTAAAGCCATCGATAAGGATTTTGCAAAGGAACTTCCAACCAAAAGTGAACCCATCAATCCTGGACCTTGGGTGAATGCTATGGCAGAAAGTTGGCTTTTTTTAACATTTGCTTTTCGTAAAGCAACTTCAATAACGGGAACTATATTTTGTTGATGGGCTCTTGAAGCTAATTCGGGTACAACACCACCAAATTCTTCATGAATGCTTTGTCTAGCAACTTCATTTGAGAGCACTTTATTATTGCGTAAAACAGCTGCGGCTGTATCGTCGCAAGAACTTTCGATGGCAAGTATAAAAACTTCGTCAGTATGCATAAAAGGCACAGATTTTGATTTATATTTGACAACCTAAATGGTAGTCATTTTTTTTATAATTTACAAAGGTAATTTTCTTTCTCTTGGCAAAATAAATATTTGGAAAAAATTAAAACAAATATCAAATTTAAAAAAGCACAAAAAATAATATTGCGTACCATTTTTGGACTGATATTACTTTTGTTATTGCTTGGTGTTGCCCTTTCACTACCTTTCGTGCAGACGAAAATTGCACATTATCTTACCCAAAATATCAATGAAACATATAAGACCAATATCTATATTGATGAAGTTGCTGTTACAATTTTTGGAGGAATAAAACTGAAAAAAGTAATTATTAAAGATCACCATCTAGATACTTTGATGTATGCTAATAATATTAATACTAGTATTTTAGATTTTAAAAAACTCTCCGATGGCAAATTAATTTTCGGAAATTTGTATCTTAATAATTTTGTTTTAAACTTAAAAAATTATAAGAATGAAAAGCATACCAATCTCGATTTATTCATTGAAGCATTTGATGATGGAAAACCGGGAAACGGAAATTTTTTAATGACTTCCTCCAATATTTATTTGACAAATAGCCGTTTTATTCTGATAGATGATAATAGAGAAATACCAAAAGACTTAGACCTTAAAAAACTAAAGGCTCATCTAAAAAAATTCGAAATAAACGGAGCAAATGTTTCTATGACTATAAAGAAGATGACATTTCTTGATCATCGTGGATTGTTTGTAAAAGACTTGTCGTCTGATTTTGTCTATACCAAGAAAAACATCAAACTTAATAAATTGAATTTGATTACAGAGCAATCCTATTTTCATGGCGACGTTATTTTGAACTATGATAGAAAAGATTTTTCAGATTTTAATAACAAAGTTATTTTTGAAATTGACCTTGACAGTGCCTCGTTAGCTACAAATGATATTCGCTATTTTTATAATGAATTGGGAAAAGATAAAAACTTTTTCCTAAAGGCGAAAGTTAAAGGCACATTGAATAATTTTTATGCTTCCAATTTGTATTTGAAGGATAATAAAAACTCCATTATTGAAGGAGATATTAATTTCAGGAATTTGTTTCCAAGAAATCCAGGTGAGTTTTATATGAAAGGAGATTTTGATAAAATATCTTCAAATTATGACAATTTGATTGCGCTTTTGCCTAATGTTTTAGGGAAAAATTTGCCTTCATCTCTAAAAAAAATAGGACAATTTAATTTTTTTGGAAAAACTGAAATTACCAAAAAAACCATTGTTGCAGATTTTTTCATGAATACTGCATTAGGAATTGTAGAGTCTGATTTGTCGATTTCAAATATTAATACCATTGATAAAGCAACCTATGAAGGTAATATTATCCTAGATAATTTTGATATTGGTACTTTTTTAAATAGGAAAGATTTAGGTAAAGTTAGTTTAAATTTGGATGTTGACGGTACCGGATTTACTCAAAAGTACTTGAATACTACTTTTGCAGGAGATGTTTTTAAAGTGTCTTACAATGGATATACTTACAGCAAAATTATAGTTGACGGGAGTTTTAAACAGCCAATATTTAAAGGTAAATTATATATTAATGATCCTAATTTGTTTATGGATTTTGATGGATTAGTGGATTTGAGTAAGAAAGACAATCAATACGACTTTCATTCCAAAATTGATTATGCTAACTTGAAAAACTTGAATTTTTTGAAAGATTCGATTTCTGTTTTCAAAGGTGATATCGTTATTAAAGCCTCGGGGAATTCAATTGACAACATGAAAGGTGAATTGTTGTTGACGAATGCTTCTTATCAAAATCAAAAAGATATTTACTTTATTGATTTTATAAATGTCAATTCAAGTTTTGATTCCACTAAAGAAAGAACTATAGCCATTTCATCGCCAGATGCTATAAATGGTAGTATAGTAGGTAAGTATAAATTCAATCAATTGCAAAAAATGGTAGAGAATTCTTTGGGAAGTCTCTATACAAATTATAAAAAAAACAAGGTTGAAAAAGGACAATATTTGAAATTTAACTTTGAAATCTATAGCAAAATCATCGAAATTTTCTATCCTGATATTTCATTATCCGCAAACACATTATTGAAAGGAAATATAAGTTCGGATAAGGATGATTTCAAATTAGATTTTAATTCTCCAAAAATAACGGCTTTTGATAACTCTTTAGATAATGTTTTTTTTCAAATAGATAATAAAAACCCACTATATAATACTTACTTACAAGTTGACTCAATAAAAACAAAGCATTACAAAGTCAGAGATTTTAGTTTGATTAACACTTCGGTAAATGACACATTATATTTTAGAACAGAGTTTAAGGGTGGAAATAGAGGTCAGGATTTTTATAATTTGAATTTATACCACACTATTAATAAAGAAAATCAGAATGTAATTGGATTTCACAAATCAGAACTTCAATTCAAGGATTTTTTATGGTATTTAAACGAAGATGAAGAAGATAATAATAAAATTGTTTTTGATAAATCGTTGAAAAATTTCTCTTTAAATAATTTTGTTCTTTCCCATGAAAATCAAAAAATGGAGTTGATGGGTTTCATTAACGGAAAGTCATATAAGGATTTGGAACTAAGTTTCCATGACGTCGACCTTAATAAAATTACACCCAATGTAGAGAAGTTCAAAATAGAAGGCAAACTCAATGGTGAAGTAAATTTTAAACAGGAAAACTCGATTTTTCAACCAACTTCCTCTTTGACAATTGACAGCTTATTCATTAATGAAAATTCGCTTGGGAGATTAAATTTAGATATTGCAGGCGATAATAGTTTGAGGAAATTTTTCTTGAAATCTACTTTGGAAAACGAAAGTTTTGAATCTTTCAACGCTAATGGAAATATAGAAGTTGTTGACAACGAGACGTTGCTCGATATTGATTTAAATTTTAATAAATTTAATTTGGGTGTTCTAAGTAAAATAGGTGGAGAGGTCATCACAAACATCCGTGGATTTGCCTCTGGAAGTGCTAGAATTGATGGAAATACCAAAAACCTAGATTATAACGGAAGATTATTTGTTAATGATGCAGGAATGAAGATTCCTTACTTGAATTTAGATTTTAAATTTGAAGACAACTCAATTATTGATGTCACAGAAAATAAATTCATTGTACGAGAAACCAACATAACGGATACAAAATATAAAACTACTGCCACCCTTGAAGGATTTATTAAACACAAACAATTTGGCGATTGGCAACTAGATTTGAACATAGATTCGAAACGATTTTTGGCCTTAGACACTAAAGATTCAGAAGATGCTGCTTATTACGGAACAGCATTTATAAATGGGAATGCCGAAATTAAAGGACCAACAAGTGGCCTTTTGATTAAAGTAAATGCCGAGTCAGCAAAAGGAACAGATATAAAAATTCCAATAAATGACGCAGAATCAATTAGCGATAATAATTTTATTCGTTTCATTACAGAAGAAGAGAAATACAACAAGAATAAAAAAACAATTCAGAAAACCAGAAATTATAATGGTTTGGAGCTTGAATTCAATTTTGAGATTAAAGACAATGCAAGTATTGAAGTTATTCTTGACAGAGAATCGGGTCATGGAATGAAAGGAAAAGGTTTTGGTACTTTATTGTTTAAAATCAATACGCTCGGCAAATTTAATATGTGGGGAGATTTTCAAGCTTATGAAGGTTCTTATAATTTCAAGTATGGCAACTTAATTGACAAAAAATTTGATGTAAAAAAAGGGGGTTCCATAAATTGGTCTGGGGATCCAATGGCAGCAGTTTTAAATTTGGAGGCAGTATATAAAACAACAGCCAATCCAGCTTTACTGATTGAAAATTTATCTTTTAATAAAAAAGTAGACGTAGAAGTAATAATTGGTGTTAGAGGAAATTTGAGTAATCCCGAACCCGATTTCAATATTAATTTTCCAACGGTCAGTTCCGTTCTTCAATCAGAAATAAAATACAAACTTGATGATAAAGATGTTAGGGAAACTCAAGCATTGCACTTATTAGCCGTTGGAAATTTTTTAAGTCAAGACGGTGTCAACCAATCTCAAACAAGTAATATAGCTTATGAAAAAGCCAGTAGTATTTTTAATGATATTTTTGCGGACAAAGAGAGTAAATTAAATTTAGGTATCGATTTTGTAACAGCCGATAGAACACCAGACATTGAATCCAACGGAAGATTCGGTATAACAGTATCCTCAAAAATCAATGAGCGAATTTCAATTAATGGAAAAGTAGGGGTTCCTGTCGGAGGAATTAATGAATCGGCTATTGTTGGCGATGTTGAAATTCAATATAGAGTGAATGAAGATGGTTCTTTAAATCTTACCGCTTTTAACAGAGAGAACGATATTAATTATTTAGGTCAAGGAATTGGGTATACCCAAGGATTAGGTATTTCTTATGAAGTAGATTTTGATACTTTTAGCGAGTTGATTAATAAAATATTCAATAAAGCCAAATTGAAAAAAGCACCGAAAGTCATAAACCAAGTTGATGATTCTAATAGTTTTCCTGACAATATAACTTTCCCCCAAGAAAAAGACAAGAGGAATGAAGCACCAAAGCCATCATCTGAGGCCATTCCGGTGGAAGAAGAGTAGAATATATTCAAACATTTTTTCTTAATTCCAAAACTTATCAACGAAAACGATTGAATTTAAGTAGTTATATTAATTTAATAAAAACTATGTGTTAATAATACGTCTTGTTTGCTAATTTTACATTTTAACACCACAAAAATGCACAAAACAATAAAAAAAATAGGAGTTTTAACTTCCGGAGGAGACTCTCCTGGGATGAATGCAGCAATTCGTTCCGTGGTTAGAACATGTGCCTATCATAATGTTGAATGTATCGGAATATACAGAGGTTACCAAGGAATGATAGAAGGCGATTTTAAGGAAATGGGACCAAGAAGTGTCAATAATATTGTCAATAAAGGAGGAACAATACTAAAGTCTGCTCGTTCCAAAGAATTCATGACAGTTGAAGGAAGAATAAAAGCACATCAAAATTTAGTCAATGCAAATGTTGATGCTCTGGTTGTTATTGGTGGTGATGGTTCTTTCACTGGAGCATTGGTCTTTAATTCAGAATTCGATTTTCCTGTAATGGGAATTCCTGGCACAATTGACAATGATATTTTTGGTACAAGCCACACATTGGGTTATGATACTGCTTTGAATACAGTTGTTGATGTAATTGATAAAATACGTGATACTGCTAGCTCGCACAATCGACTTTTTTTTGTAGAAGTAATGGGAAGAGATGCTGGTCATATTGCTCTTAATGCAGGAATTGGAGCTGGTGCAGAAGAAATTCTTATACCAGAAGAAAATTTGGGCTTAGAAAGACTTTTGGATTCATTAAAAAAAAGTAAAGCCTCAGGGAAATCATCAAGTATTGTTGTAATTGCAGAAGGAGACAAAATTGGAAAGAATGTTTTTGAATTGAAAGATTACGTTGAAGAAAACCTTCCCGAATATGACGTTCGTGTTTCTGTACTTGGACACATGCAAAGAGGAGGTTCGCCTTCTTGTTATGATAGAGTTTTAGCATCAAGATTTGGGGTAAAAGCGGTAGAATCATTGATTGAAGGAAAGTCAAATTATATGGTTGGAATTCTAAATGATAAAATGGCACTAACACCTTTGGAACAAGCTATTAAAGGTCACACGGAAATAGATGGAGAACTGCTAAGAGTTTCCGAAATAATGTCAACATAATCAATCCACAGAATACACTTAAAAAAAATAATAAAAATATTAAAAAATGTCAACAGTAAAATTAGGAATTAACGGTTTTGGAAGAATTGGAAGAATAGTTTTTAGAGAAACGTATAACAGAGAAAATATAGAAGTAGTGGCAATTAATGATTTATTAGATGTAGATCATTTGGCTTATTTATTGAAATATGATTCAGTTCATGGACGTTTTGCAGGAAAAGTTGATGTTGTTGATGGAAAACTTTTTGTAAACGATAAGCATATTAGGGTTACGGCCGAAAGAGATCCTTCGGTTTTAAAATGGGATGAAGTAGGAGTGGATGTTGTAGCTGAATGTACAGGAATTTTCACCACACTTGAGACAGCTCAATCCCATATTAAAGGTGGTGCAAAAAAAGTTGTTATTTCTGCACCTTCAGCAGATGCGCCAATGTTTGTTATGGGTGTAAATCACGCAAAAGCTAC
>JBILYQ010000040.1:0-10704 GCA_044377655.1 Flavobacterium sp. | reverse complement strand
CAAAAAAACATGTACACTTTTACAGGGATTTTTGTAATAATCAATATCTTTTTTCTAAGTGTTGGTGCTTTGTTATATTTGTTCGCCGAGAAAAATGGCGTAGCCATTCCTACCCGTTTGGGCGTGGTTCGAACAGACTTTCTGTTTCCCGAAATTGCGTTCAATCATTTGGCTGTTTTTCCAGCAATAATCTTTTTACTGGGATTAACAGCAGCCACTTTTGCCACAACAGATTCTGCATTGACTGCATTAACAACATCTTTCTGTATAGACTTTCTTGGCATGGATAAAGCAGAAAATGCGAGCAAACCAAAAAATGTAATCACAAGACATTTTGTTCACCTTGGGTTTTCTTTGCTGATGTTTCTCGTAATAATTGCTTTTAACTCCTTTAATGACCAATCCGTTGTTACAATGATTTTCACCGTGGCAAGTTATACCTACGGACCGCTATTAGGATTGTATGTTTTTGGACTATTCGTAAAATCTAAAACGGTACATGACAAACTCGTTCCTTTTGTCTGCGTTTTAGCTCCTTTCTTTACCTATCTGATAAATACCAATTCAAAAGATTGGTTTGGAGGTTATGTTTTTTCTTTTGAAATAATTATCCTAAATGGACTAATTACATTAATTGGATTGTTTTTAATTAGCAAATCCACAAAAGAAAATACAAGATATTAATACTGATTTGTAGCCAATAAAACTAGAGTACACGCCACTTCTACTTTTATTTTATTCAATGTCAACAATTGATAAAACTCTGGATTTTCCGTTCCGGGATTGAAAATAACGCGTTTTGGCTTTGTCTCCACAATGTAATTATAATAATCGCGTTGACGAATCGGGTTCAAATACAAGGTAACGGTGTTGATATTGGCTAGGGGAATATTTTTGGTTTTGATATTTATTCCAGCCACTTCTCCTGCGTTTTGACCGATGGCCAACACGGAATGCCCTTTCTCTACGAGCATTGTAATGGCTTTATATGCATAGCGTTCTGGTTTTGCAGAAGCTCCAAGCACTAAGGTTTTCTTATTTTTCATTTGGCAAAAGTACAAAATTTTGGTAGTTTTTATTACCCAATGGTAACGTTACATTGATTTTAAGTTTAAATTTGCTGTAAAGAGTTGGATTAATTTTACACAAAAACCATGGAGCTTTTCATTTATCTGTTTGCAGCGCTATTTTCTGTTCTTAATCCAATTGGAACTGTGCCAATTTTTGTTGGACTAACCCACGATTACACAAAGAAAGAGCGTTCAAGAGTTTCGCTATGGACGTCAATTGATGTATTTATCATTTTGATAATTTCCTTTTTTATTGGACAATATGTGTTGACGTTTTTTGGCATTACCATCAATGCCCTGAGAATTGCCGGCGGAATTATTATTGCAAGTTCTGGTTTTTCATTGCTTGGCGGAAAGTTTTCTAAAAAAAGAGGTATCAATAAAAAGGTGACAAACGAGGTGCAAACTCGAAATGACATTGCGCTTACACCCTTGGCAATTCCTATGCTTGCCGGTCCTGGCTCGATTTCTTTATTGATTGCTTTTTACCAAGAACATCATTCTACAAATGAAGTTATACTCTCTGTTTTGGCTATTTTTGCAGTTGCTTTGAGCATTTTTTTAATTTTGCGAAGTGCCAACTATTTAGCTAAAATCCTAGGTGCTTCTGGTATTGTTGCCATCTCAAAAATCATTGGCTTTCTCGTTATTGCCATTGGAATTCAATACATCATTAGTTCCATATTAAGTATCGTGAGAGGAATTTAATTTTTTAAATAATAAATTTTACCACAAAAAAAGCACAAAATCAATATTGATTTTGTGCTTTTTTTGTGGTCTATAATTCAAGTGTAACTCTATTCTTCCTCTCTTGGCAAAAATATTTCAGCCATCATGCATCGTGCGCTTCCGCCACCACAAGCTTCAATGGTATCTAGACTTGAATGCAGAATGGTTACATGTTCTTCCAATTGAGCGATTTGTTTTTTTGTTAGCGATTTGTATGCTGAATCGCTCATCACTAAATAGCGTCTATCATTAGCACCTTTAACTTCGAGCATGTTACCCGCAAAATTATTGACTTGGTCTTCCGTGATAAGAATAACTTGCTTTTCATCGCCTTTTAAACTGTCCAAAACCATTTTGCGCTCTTTCTTGTCATCGATACAATCGGCACAAATCACGGCAAAGGTTTCCCCAAGACACATCATAACATTGGTATGGTAAATCAATTTTCGCTCTCCGTTTACGGTTTGGAAAGCTTCAAATAGTACCGGTGTAAATTCAAAATCCTCACAAAACTCAATCATTAATTCTTCGTCAGCTCTTGGCGAAAGCGCACAATAGGCTTTTCCGTTTTCTCTGTCTAAAAGCAAACTTCCTGTTCCTTCAAGGAAAAAGCCGTCTTCTTCTGCCGAAGAGTAATCCATGATTTCATTGATGACAAAACCGCTATCTTCCAAAACATCTAAAATATCTTCTCGACGTTCGGCACGACGGTTTTCTGCAAACATTGGATACAATGCCACATCTCCTGTTTCGTGAAAAGAAATCCAATTGTTTGGAAAAATACTATCTGGCGTATCTGGATTTTCTGTGTCATTAACTACCGTTACGTCGACGCCAACTGCTCTTAATTTAACTACAAAAGCATCAAATTCTGCTTGGGCTTTTTCGTTTACCGTTTCTGGAGATAGGTTATCTAAGATTTTTTGGTAATAATTGTTGACTGACGTTTGCTCATTCATCCTGAAAGCAACGGGACGAATCATTAAAATGGAATTGGTGGTTTGTTTCATTTCTCTTGTTTATGGTTTGCTGTTACAATCTACAACTAATTAATCTCTTATTAAAGGCAAAGTAGAACAACGAAGGAGTCCTTCTTGTTTGGCTATTTCTGCATATGGAATTTCTTCTACAGTAAATCCTTGTTGTTTTAGCCAGGTATTGAGTCTTGTAAAGTTTTTTTCAGAAACCACAACATCTGGCGTAATGGAAAACACGTTGGAATTCATGTTATACATTTCGTCTCGTGTAATGTGAAACAGATTTTCTTTACCGAATAATTTTACTAAAAACATATAATCTGCTTCTTCACGAAAACCACTTTTGTAGATAATTCCTTTGTTTGTGCCAACGGGTTGAAAACAACAATCCAAATGGAGTGCATTATCTCGGGCTTCAATTTTAGATTTTACTAAATCAAATTCTTTTACGATTTTGTGTGGAAACAAATCCTTAATATACTGAACTCCTTGCATGTTAGTCCTTGCAGTGATATACTCTTTATAATCAGATCCTTTGTAGGTGCCAATAAAAATATAATCATTCCAAAGCATTACGTCGCCACCTTCAATATGTACTTCTTCGGGAGGTCTCACCACTTTATTGGGATCAATTTGATCGATTACATATTGGATGGCGTCCAATTCTCTTTCTCGGTCTGGCAAAATATTGGCTTTAATGAAAATATCATCAATTACAAAACCTATATCTCGCGTGAAAATTTGATTGTAGTTTTCAATGGTATTTGGACGAAAAACCGTCACATCATATTTTTGAAAAACTTGATTGAAAGCTTCCATTTCCAAAACCATGTCTTCCTCTTTTGGATAAGTTCCTTCCAGAATGTGTTCCAATGATTTTGGATCATAGGCTTCTGCAGCTGTCGGGGTTGCGCCATTACTTTTGGCCGAACCCAGCACGACTGCTCTTAGTCTTGATGTCTCGTTTTTTACGTTTATTTGTAGCATAAAACAGATTTTGGCTTTAGGCAAATATAAAAAAGCTTCTCAATTCAGAGAAGCTTTGTTTATAAGTATTTAGTAGAATAATTAATTTTTAATCAACTTTTCCGTAAACAGCTGGCCATCACTAGATGTAATAGTTACAATATAAACACCATTGGCATAATTGCTAATATCAATTTTGGTTTTATCTGCCATTTCAATTTTTCTATCTAAAACAATTTTCCCGTCAATAGTCGTTATGTTGACCTGATTAAAATTAGCATTATTCATAATTATTTCAATGGAGTTGCTTGATGGATTTGGCAGAATTGCAAAACCATTTGAAATCCTTACTAACTTTATAATTTCCTCTTCTTTTGGAATCTGATTGAGGGTTTGGTTTTGAACTACATTTTGATTTTTATAAAGATAATTTGCAGTACATCCTTCGGGATAAGCCACGAATTGGGCTCCAGAAACTGCTTCGAAACCAGGATTTAATTCCACATAATTTTCAGCATGATATACTACTCCATTTGACAGCACATTATCTCCAACAGAAATTATGTTTGTCGCTTTTATCCAATCTGAACGCTCTTTCCTTTTAATTTCTACAGAATCCAAATTAGTAAGATCGTCAATGGGAGATGTTAAAAGTAATGTAGCTTGACAACAATCTACAAAAGTCACATCGGGACCTACATTTGCCGAGTTATCTGTTATTTCATAAACAAATGTTCCTGCAGGACAATTGACATTGAAAGTGGCTTTTATATTGAACTCAAAATCACCTGATGGATTTGCTCCAAACATACTAGGTAAAACAGTGAAACAAAAAGTGCCAGAGGTGAGTTCAGTAGGAGCAGCTATGGTTCCTATTATAACATTGTTTTGTAAAATCTCTAGTGAAAGCGTATTTAATGTTGCGTTAACAGGCGACTGATAAGTGCCACAAACTTGAATAGGTGTATTATTTGCCACATCAGGACAATTGATATTTGTTGGGTCAAGACTTAATGCGCCCAATTGAGGAACGGCACAAACTGTTCCGCAAATATTGTCAATATAAACTGTGCCAAAATGTGCAGAAGGTTGACAATCGCTCACTGTGAATTCAATAGTTCCAGGCTCGTTTAAAATATCCTGAACATTTAATCTTGCACAAATCCAACCTGTGTAAAGCACTCTTCTATTATTTCCAACGACAAGTGTGTTAAACAAACAATTGTCAGGATTTGCGATTATACAAATTTCATCCACAATATTATTGAATTGATCAAAAACTCTAACTCTAAAAAATGGTTGGATTTCCTGACCATGAGCAGGTTTATTGTCCATTATTAATGAAAAATTAAAATCAATTGTAGCTTGATTTATAACAGGAAAATAACGTGAAACCGTTGTAATATCCGAAGATCCAAAAGCAGCCTCATTATTTAACTTAATGCATTTATTTCCTCCGTTGGTATTCAAGGTTGGCACATTTACTCCTAAACTAGCCAACATCGGATCAAATTGTAGGTATCCTGGGCTTGTATTGTCAACATATGTTATTGTTGAATTAAAATTGTTCGTTGTTGGTGTTAAAACATTGGATGCTGTTTGTACAGTAGGCGTGTTGCAAGATAAAAAAAATGCAGTACCAGAAGCTGGTTGAGGATGTGGATCGGACCAAAACGAATATCCTGCCGTGTTATTTTCAAAGTCGCCATTAACACATTGCTGGGCTATTGAAGCTGGGATTGGATTGGCAATATAATCCTCTCTCTTTTCAGGGTTATCGCGAAAAAACAACTTCCTTAATTCTACTCTTTTTGCGTTAACAATGGCTCTTTCCAATTCCATTTCGCTAAATTCTTCTTCTCCCTTAAGGTGATTAATTAAGTCATCGGTGATTTCTTGTGTTAACTTATATTTTTTAAAATTATCATTTATAAATCTTTCAATCTCTTTTTCAGTTTGAGAGGCCTGTGAGACTCTGCTGTTTTCAGATGCAATATATTCATCGTACTGAGCAACAATAGTAGCCGAATTGAAACCAATACAGCTAAATAAAACTATTTTGAATATCTTATACATATCATTTAGTTTTTGCAATTAAAGCTTTCATTTGGAGTTTCAATTCTTCCATCTCTTTTTGAGTTTTCTCAAGGGCTTTATTTTGTTCGATGATATATAATGTTAACTCTTCAATTTTTTCCATTTGTTTGGACTGCATTTCAGCTATATCCAATCCATTTTTTGATAATTCACTTGCAGAATCTACGCCTGGTAAATGCTTATTGGCAGTTATGAATTTTTCAACCTCTTTTAAAGTCATTAATTTATAATCATCGGCAAAAACATAATCTGCCCAATTTGCTGAACTTCGTAATGCTACTTTAACCTTTTCTGTCAAAATTCCACCTTCTACAAACAATTTATAATTCCCCGTTGTATTTGGAAATACAGCTGTTGAACCTAAATACATTTTTCCATTAGTTGCACTTGATGAAGTATCAAACCAAATATTACTGTCATTCATATCAACAATTCTATTATTGTTGGTCGTTGTGGACTGATTTATACTTCCATTAGAAGCATAAAGACTAGTATCGACAGCACTTACCAAAAAAGGTGTTGCTGTTGAGCCATTTCCAGTAACAGTAACATTATTGCCCGCTGTTACGCTTGTTGTTGGTAGCGATATGGTATTCCCATTGGATATTGATAATGTATTTCCTGTTAGCGTTAAAGATTGTGCGTCAGTATCTGTAAAGGTCGGCAATGTAAAGGAACCGCCGCCATTTGAAAGGGTTACCACATTTCCATTTTGAGTAACCGTTTGAGGAGTTTCAGTATAGGTTGGAAGCACCACTGAATTTCCATTAGATATTGACAACGTATTTCCTGTCAACAATAATGATTGGGCATCAGTATCTGTAAAAGTCGGCAATGTAAAGGAACCGCCATTGTTGGAAAGCGAAATCATATTCCCCGTTTGGGATAATGTTTGAAGTTCATTGGTAATACTGCCATCAACTTCAGTAAAATTTGGTATTGGCAAATTTACTGGAGCAGTTGCCACTCCATTTACCGTTGTTATTAATTGATTATTAACATTAATTGTATTGGAAATTGAATTAACAATATTTGCAGAAGCAATACTATTATTAACATTACTAGTCATCAAATTAGCAGTAGACAACATGGAATTAGTATTTGTAAGATTTGGCATTTTTTGCAAAACAACATCTCCAGTGGCATTTACACTCAAAAACTTATTGGATGACGCCATTGTCGCTGGATTATAGTCACTCGTTAAGTTTGTAAAGCGAAGCCCTGAATTTCCTAGTGTTCCGTGTGTAATTTCAACTTTATTGTTTGGTAATATATTTCCAATACCAACTTTTCCTTCAACCAACAAACCATTTAATGGAGCAACAGCACCCGTAGAATATTCCGATTGAAAAGTGCCATTTGGAGTATAGTTTCTACCGATAACGACACCTCCTTTAACATCCAATTTATTAGCAGGAATTACATTATTTCCTAATCCTATTCCTGTATTTCCATTGTTGTGGACAAAAATCCGTTGTTTTCCGGCTCCATCAGCAAGAATAATTGTCCCGTTAGTATCATTTCCTGCTAAGGCTTGAGATGAAATAGATTTTGAAACTATTACCTTCCCTAAAAAAACATTATAACTACCATTCAACAAATTTTGAGCTGTTTCTGAACCAATAAAAACATTTGAATTACCAGACAATAAGTTTCTTGGACTCCAGTGACCTAAGGCAACATTATTGTTTCCAACATTTGTTATTAATGATGCATAACCAATTCCAACGTTATTATTCCCATTTATATTTGCCTCTAATGATCTATGCCCAATGGCCATGTTTCGAGAACCAGTGGTATTATTTGACAATGCCCGCGTTCCAAAGGCGCAATTAAATTCGCCAGAAGTATTTATTCTTAATGCTCTATTTCCAAAAGCATTATTAAAACCTCCAGCATTATTTGTTAAAGTTTCGGCACCAAATGCGCTATTGCTATGCTTTGAATTTATGCTCAACGCACTTTTACCAAATCCTGTGTTATAATTACCTGTGTTTATTTCACCCGCACTAATACCTAAAAAAGTATTCTCAACCTGTCCATGACTTGTGAAAATCACTCCTAAAAAAACTAAAAGCGTAACTAAAAAAGTATTTTTTGATTTCATAACTAACCGATTTAGAATTAATATTAATTTAACGACTCAAATATATGGTAGTTAAAAAAAATAACAGATTAAATACAAATAAAATCGATTAAATACACTTTTTTAATAAAACAAAAAGTAAATATCTTATAAATAATTATTTTCTATTTATACTAATTATTTTTATAATAAATAATTTCATTATAAAAAAATTAAAATCTAAGTGATTTTTAAAATAAGTTCCAAGTAAAGCATCTCTAAATTTCAATTTGTTATTCTAAAATAGAGTGTGAAAAAATGGTAGATGTTATTGGAATCAAAAAACTCCTTGCGTCTGCAAGGAGTTTTTTGATTCCAATATATAAAGGATTTATCTTTTATCCATCGATTTAAATTCTCTTAACGGATGTCCAACATATACTTGTCTTGGTCTTCCGATTGGCTCTTTATTGATGCGCATTTCTTTCCATTGTGCAATCCATCCAGGCAAACGACCTATGGCAAACATAACTGTAAACATATCTGTAGGAATGCCTAGCGCTCGGTAGATAATTCCAGAATAGAAATCTACATTTGGGTATAATTTTCTAGACACAAAATAGTCATCTACCAATGCTGCTTCTTCTAATTTTTTTGCAATCGCCAAAATTGGGTCATCAACACCAAGCGTTCTTAAAACTTCATCGGCCGCTTTTTTGATAATTCTAGCTCTTGGATCAAAATTTTTGTACACTCTGTGTCCAAATCCCATTAAACGGAATGGGTCGTCTTTATCTTTGGCTTTTGCCATATATTTATCAGCATCGCCACCATCTTTTTGAATAGCTTCCAACATTTCTAAAACTGCTTGATTGGCTCCTCCATGTAACGGACCCCAAAGTGCAGAAACTCCGGCAGAAATGGAAGCAAATAATCCTGCATGTGATGAACCAACAATTCTAACTGTTGATGTAGAACAATTTTGCTCATGATCAGCATGCAGTATAAATAATTTGTCTAATGCATCCACTACAACAGGGTTTGCTGCATAGGGTCCAGTAGGTAATTTAAACATTAATTGCATGAAATTTTCAACATATCCTTGTGTGTTATCATAATAATTCAAAGGATACCCCATCATTTTTCTATAGGTCCAAGTGGCAATTACTAGAAATTTACCCATCGTTTTACAAACGGCTTCGTACATTTCTTTTTCATTTTCAACATTAACCACTTTTGGATTAAAAGCCGTTAAAGCACTTGTCAATGCTGACAAAACTCCCATTGGATGGGCCGTTTTCGGAAAACCATCAATGATGTTTTTCATCTCTTCATTCACCAAAGTATATTTTCTGATGTCATTCTCAAATTGAACCAATTGCGTTTTTGAAGGCAATTCTCCAAAAATAACCAAATAGGCCACTTCAAGAAAATCTGCTTTATCTGCCAAATCTTCAATAGCATAACCTCTATAGCGAAGAATTCCTTCTTCACCGTCTAGAAAAGTGATTTCGCTTTTGCAAGACCCTGAATTTTTATAGCCTGGATCTAATGTAATTGCGCCAGTCAAGGCACGTAGTTTTTCAATGTCGATAGCGGGTTCATTTTCGCTTCCAACAATTATAGGAAACTCATACTTTTGACCATCAAATTCTAATATTGCTGTTTTTGACATGATATAAATTAGGGAATTAAATCTAGTAAATTAATAATTTAACAAATCTAGGAAATTATGAATGAATTAAAAAGGTTTTACGGTAACGTTTTCGTTAATTATTTGATAAAAAGTGCTAGTTTGATATACACAAGTTAGTCATTAGAAAAAACCATCCCGTTTCTTGAGATGGTTTTGGTTTTTAATTGATTTTTAGTAAAGTATATTCACCAGAAGGAACTTTAAAATCATCTGGAGGTAGTGGTGTGCCAACAATGTGAACTCTTTCACTGCCTCTGATGATTATTTTTATAGCTTCCTGACCAGAAACTTCAATTTTCCTAATTATGATGTCACCATAGATGTTTGAAGGTAATTCACTAAACATAAGATTTAAACGTTTTTCTCCAACGGGACAATCCGGACAAGGTGGATATCCGTTATTGTTTATTACAAAATTACCAGCAATACTTTTTTCCATTGGGTTTAAAAAATCTGTATTTATTTCAGCCAAGTTACTTATTATTATATTATTTCCTATTTTATATTCATAACCACCAATTATAGCATCTTCATGATATACTGAATTAAAATGATTTATTTTTTTTACCAAAATAATTTTCAATGTCGTGTCACCATTGGTATAGAGCCATATTCCTTCAAATGGGTTTAAAACGTTATCAATGTCTTTATAATATTGTCCCGCGGATCGGTACCTATAATTTCCTTGGTCCAATATGTTTATTGTTTCTGTTTGTGCTTTACAACTCGCAGCAAACATTATGAGTAGTGTTATTATTATTTTTTTCATAAATAATTTAATTTACAAGGAGTTGGTTTAACAGTAGGAATAGATAGGTTTGTAGTGTCAATTTCTAACTTATCCCACTTAGTTATTCCATTATCAGCTTTGTACAAAGATATACCATAATTGGAAAATTTATTTCTGATTTCTCGGATATCTACAAACACATTTCATTTTCGTCTCCCAGTCATTGCAAGGAGTTGCGAGGTACGAAGCAAAGCAATCCTTAGGAGAAGGATTAGGAGAAGGATTACAATAAAAAAAGGGTTAAAGCTTTCGCCTTAACCCTTTACAATATATTCTCGAAAATTATTTTAATTTAAACGCTTTTTTTCCAGGAA
>JBILYQ010000253.1:0-3636 GCA_044377655.1 Flavobacterium sp. | reverse complement strand
GTAATTATTGAGTATAAATTCTGTAATCGATATAAAACTAAAAAAGGGGAAATCAACTCTTGTTGATTTCCCCTTTTTTAGTTTTTTTTAATACTTATTCTATTGGTTTTTCCGCCATTGCTACAAAGTATAATCCAACAAATATAAAGGGCAAACTTAGCCATTGTCCTGTTGAAAACAATCCTAACGACTCTTCAAATCCTCCTTGACTTTCTTTTACATATTCCACAAAGAATCTAACGGTCCAAAGTAAAATAAGGAATATTCCAAACAATAATCCTAACTTTTCCTTTGCTTTAGTTTTCCAATAGAGCAAGAATAAAACTGCAAATACAAGTATGTATAAAGCCGCTTCATATAATTGAGCTGGATGTTTTGCAGGCACTTTTTCAAGTAAAAAAGAGAATTGAGGATTGTTTACAATGGCATCATAGGCTTTATTAGTATCTGCAATTTGTGTCGCATTCACAGCATCTCTCGAAGAATAAAAGTCTCTTACAAATTTAATTCCAAATGGAGAGTCAGTAACTTTTCCAACAATTTCCGAATTGAAGAAGTTGCCCAGTCTAACAAAGATAGCACCACTAGCCACAGGAATTACGACCCTATCCAACATCCAAAGCATGGGTCTTTTGATAATACGGGAACTATAAAAATACATCGCTATTATTATTGAAATTGCAGCGCCATGACTAGCTAAGCCTTGGAAACCTGTAAATTCAAATGTTGGTTCAAATCTAAAAGGGAGCAATATTTCTATAAGATGGTTTCTGTAATATTCCCAATCATAGAAAAAAACATGCCCTAATCTTGCACCAACTAATGTAGCAATTACTGTCCAAATGAACAGTGTGTCCAATTTGTCTAATGTTTCATTTTCCTTGATGTAAATATACTTCATGATGTACCATCCTAATCCAAAGGCGATTACAAACATTAAGCTATAAAAACGAATTATAAAAAAACCTAGATCAATTCCTTCGGAGGGATTCCAAACCATAATAGAATGTAATATTAATTAGTATTTGTGTAAAAATATAGAATTACAATAAAAGTAAATCATAAATAACGTTAATCTTTGTGTTTGCATTTTTTAATTGGAACAGGGTCATAACCGCTTTTTCCCCAAGGATGACAACTCAAAATTCTTTTAATACCAAGATAACTACCATTCAATAATCCATGACTTTTTAAAGCCTGTGTGAAGTAACTTGAACAGGTAGGTTCAAATCGACACGTAGAAGGCGTAAATGGAGAAATCGCAACTTGATACAATCGGATTAGAAATAGGAAAGGAGCAATCATTATTTTTTTTATCATACCCTTTGTTTTAATTCAAATCATTACAGGTTATTGCACGGAAAATGAAGTGGTATCTTTACCATCTTTCAATTGTATTCCAAGTTTCAAAAGTTGATCACGTATTTGGTCTGAAAGCGCAAAATTTTTATTGGCTCTAGCCTCATTTCTCATCCCAATAAGTAAGTCAACAACTCCTTCTAATTTGTCTGAATTATTGCTTGCTGATTTTTCATCTTTTATTCCCAAAATATCATAAAGGAAAGTGTGCATAGTGGCTGTCAATAATTTTAAATCATCGTTAGTTAACGTTTCAATGCTGTCATTAATTACATTAATAAAACGAATTCCTTCAAACATATTTGCAATTAGAATTGGTGTATTAAAGTCATCATTCATTGCGTCATAACAACTTTGTTTCCAAGTTGCAATGTCAATAGTTGTTGTTGCGCTTGGTTGTAAATTTTTTAGTGTTTCCATTCCTTCCATGAAACGATTAAAGCCTTTTTCGGCAGCTAAAATGGCATCATTAGTAAAATCCAAATTGCTTCTATAATGTGCTTGCAACATAAAAAAACGAGCTACACTTGGCGAGAAAGCCTTACTTAAAAAAGGGCTTCCGCCAGTATATATTTCACTGGGTAATATATTGTTTCCAGTTGATTTTGACATTTTTTTGCCATTCAAAGTAAGCATGTTGGCGTGCATCCAATAGTTAACCGGATTATGGCCAGTGCATGCTTCGTTTTGTGCAATTTCACATTCGTGATGTGGAAATTTTAAATCCATTCCGCCTCCATGAATATCAAAAGTTTCTCCTAAATATTTTGTGCTCATTGCAGTACATTCCAAATGCCAACCTGGAAATCCAATTCCCCAAGGCGATGGCCAACGCATAATATGTTGTGGTTCTGCTTTTTTCCAAAGAGCAAAATCTTGCGAATTTTTTTTATCGGTTTGTCCATCTAGCTCGCGAGTGTTGGCAATCATGTCCTCAATATTTCTACCACTTAATTTCCCATAATGGTTGTTAATGTTAAATTTAACCACATCAAAATAAACGGAACCATTTGCTTCGTAAGCAAACCCATTGTCAATTATTTTTTGTATAATTTCTTGTTGTTCAATAATGTGTCCTGTGGCTGTAGGTTCAATACTTGGCGGAAGAAAATTGAATTCCTTCAAAACATCATGAAAATCAACGGTATAGCGTTGTGCAATTTCCATTGGTTCCAATTGTTCCACACGCGCTTTTTTGGCAATCTTGTCTTCGCCTTCATCAACATCGTCAATAATGTGACCTACATCCGTAATGTTTCTAACATAGCGAACTTTATAATCCAAATGTAATAAGTATCTAAAAATCACATCAAAAGACATAAAAGTTCTCACGTTTCCAAGATGCACATTGCTGTAAACTGTCGGTCCACAAACATACATTCCAATATTCCCTTCATGAATTGGTTTGAATACTTCCTTTTCACCCGAAAGGGAATTGTATATTTTGAGCGTTTGGTTAGTGTAAAGTTGCATATTTTTTGTTTTTGAGCAATTCCTGCTTTTTCATTACAATCTTTCGTTAAAAAAAACATTTTTCTAAACCGTTTTTGGAGCTTCCGTTAGTCGCTAAAAAACAGTAAGAAAAATTGATTTTTTACTCCTCAAGGATTTCCATTTCAATCAGGGCTATTTTGGTAAAATTACTATTTTATTTGGAGTAAGTCAAAATTATCGAACGAAACAATAATTATAGTAACATTAAAATTTAGTGTCCATTTTGATATAATCTAGAAACTCTCTTCGAGTTTGTACTTCTTTGAATTTTCCTCCAAATTCTGAAGTAACCGTACTGCTTTCAATGTCTCTAATACCTCTAGAATTCACACAAAGATGTTTTGCATCAATAACACAAGCTACATCATCTGTGTTAAGCACTTTTTGTAATTCCTGAACAATTTGCATGGTCAAGCGTTCTTGAACTTGAGGCCTTTTAGCAAAATAATCCACAATTCTATTCATTTTTGAAAGACCAACAACGGTTCCGTTTGAAATGTAGGCAACATGAGCTCTACCTATTATAGGCAAAAGGTGGTGTTCGCAAGTCGAATATAGCGTGATGTTTTTTTCGACTAACATTTCACCATATTTATAATTGTTTTCAAAAGTTGATGAATTTGGTTTTTTGTTTGGATTTAATCCACCAAAAATTTCTTTCACAAACATTTTTGCAACTCGGTTAGGCGTACCTTTCAAACTATCGTCTGTTAAATCCATTCCTAGGGTTTTCAATATGTTTTCAACATCTACTTTGATGAGTTCAATTTTTTGATCATCAGA
>JBILYQ010000254.1:0-3636 GCA_044377655.1 Flavobacterium sp. | reverse complement strand
ACATATACTGTAACGGCTCAGTAATTTTGTTAATTTAATTAAAAAGGGCTGTTTTTTGCAGCCCTTTTTTATCATTACTATTTTTGCTATGAAAAAAAATATTTTTATTTTATTGTTTTCTGTATTTTCTGTTTTTGGATATTCTCAAGTAACAATTTCACCCTCTATTTTTAATGTCACTGACCAAATTACTATAACTGTTTCATTTGCAAACGCAACTTGTAATTCTATGGGTGCGGCTCCTGTAAAAGTCTATATGCATTCCGGTATCGGAAACGATTCTAATGCATTTGGATATTCGGTTGTTGGAAATTGGGGCACGGATGATAGTGTTGGTCTAATGACAAATAATGGCAATGGAACGTGGAGCAAAACGCTGACGCCAAGCACTTATTTTGGACTTAATGCTACACAACAGGCTAATGCCACAAAACTAGGAATGGTATTTAGAAACGCTGCTGGTACGCAAACTTTGAAATTAGCGCCTTCTTGTTCAGATTTTATTTTTAACGTAGGATTGTTTCAATCAAATTTAACCGCTCCTGCTATAAATTCTTCCACAATATTAACTTCGGGAGGAAATTTAATTGTTCAAGCTAACAATACAAACGGGAATGCAAATTATATTTTAAAAAATAACGGAAATACGTTAAATGAAGTTTCTAATGCTGCTATTTTTTCTTATAACCACACAAATATTACTGCAAACCAAAGCTATGAATTGGTCATTTCACAAGGAACTTCCTCACAATCTAAGTTTTTTAATGTTATTGTTAATCCAAATACAACCACACAAACAATACCTTCTGGATTAGTTGATGGGATAAACTATAATATTTCCGACACTTCAAAGGCAACTTTAGTATTAAATGCGCCAGGTAAAGATTTTGTATACGTAGCTGGAAGTTTTAATAACTGGCAACCAGGATCGTCTTATGCAATGAAGAAAGACGGAACAACAGGAAAATTTTGGTTGGAATTATCAGGATTAACATCTGGACAAAACTATAGCTATCAGTATTGGGTTGTTGATACAACCCCTTTTACAAATTCTCCAGCATTAGTAAAAACGGCAGATCCATTCTCTACCTTAGTTTTGTCACCGTTTGATGATCCTTATATCCCCGCGGCAAGCTATCCGAACATTCCTACGTATCCAGCAGGACAAGAAAGAGAAGTTACTGTTTTACAAACAGGACAAGCGGCCTATAATTGGAGTAATGCAACGAATAATTTTGTAAAGCCAAGTAAGGATAATCTCGTGGTTTACGAAGTGTTAATAAGGGATTTTGATTCCAATAGAAATATTCAAGATTTGATAAATAAAATTGATTATTTCAAAAATCTGAAAGTTAATGCTATTCAATTAATGCCAATCATGGAATATGAAGGTAATGAAAGCTGGGGTTATAACACCGCTTATCATATGGCACTGGATAAATTTTATGGTACTTCAAACAAATTCAAAGAATTTATCGATTTGTGCCATCAAAATGGAATCGCTGTAATATTAGATGTTGCCTTAAATCATGCTTTTGGAAGAAATCCAATGGTAAGAATGTGGATGAAAGATTCTGATGGCGATGGCTGGGGCGACCCAACTGCCGAAAATCCATATTTTAATGAATTCGCCAAACACAGTTATGGTGTAGGTGCTGATTTTAATCATCAATCTGCATTGACCCAAAATTATGTAAGAAGAGTGGTTAAACAGTGGGTAGAAGAATATAAAATAGATGGTTTTCGTTGGGATTTAACTAAAGGGTTTACTCAAGCTTGTTCAGGAGGAGATGATACTTGTACTAATGCTTATCAAGCTGATAGAGTTGCAGTTCTTAAAGACTATGCTGATTATTCATGGAGTTTAGATGCTAATCATTATGTTATTTTTGAACATTTGGGAAGTGATAATGAAGAAAAGCAATGGGCGGATTATCGACTTGGAGAAGGAAAAGGAATTATGATGTGGGGTGAATTGCATGAAGCCTATAAACAACTAGCTATGGGTTATGCAACAAATGACATCAATAGAATGGGACATGTAAGCAGAAATTTTGCTGGAAAAAGGCTGATGGGTTATCCAGAAAGCCATGATAAAGATAGAATAATGTATGAAGCACTCACTTTTGGTAACGGAAACGGAACCTCTCCAAATGGAAATTTGAACAATGCTTTATTCAGAATGTCTGCTATTGGAGCAACAAGTTTGCTAGTTCCAGGACCAAAAATGATATGGCATTTTGGTGCTTTAGGAATGAATAATTCA
Source organism: Flavobacterium sp. (assembly GCA_044377655.1). GTDB lineage: Bacteria > Bacteroidota > Bacteroidia > Flavobacteriales > Flavobacteriaceae > Flavobacterium. The sequence continues at coordinate 1,370 of JBILYQ010000254.1, read as the reverse complement.
ATTTACACTTGTAATAATGGTACGATTAATAATGAAACGGACCCCACAACTGGCGATTGTAAATTAGATACAAAACCACAACCACAGTGGAACGATGGATGGTTGGCTGTTCCTCAAAGAGCTAAGATTTATAATGATTGGGCAAGGATGATAGACTTAAAAAGAAACAATGCTGTTTTTAATGGGTCTTATGCAATTAGTCCAAATGGAAGCAATGTTCGTCAAAGAATATATCTATTCGACAACTCATTATCTGGATTGAAGAACGTTGTAATCTTGGCTAATTTTTCTGTTGGGGCTCAAAATATCACCCCAGATTTTCCATATACAGGAACATGGGTTAATCTTATGGATAACACAACAACAATTAATGTAACGAATACTGCTGCTCAAATTACTATTGAACCAGGAGGATTTAGAATATATGGCAACCAACAAGCGCTAAGTACTGAAGATTTCGAAACGGCCCAAAATCTTGTGCTGTATCCAAATCCTGCAACTACTTTCTTTTCACTTGAAAATTCTTTTTCAAGCAAAGTTCAGATAATATCAATAACAGGTCAAATCGTTAAAACATTTGAAAGTCAAACGGTAAATTATCAATATCCAATTGCTGATTTGAAACAAGGTATTTACTTAGTTAAAGTAACAGATGAAAATAATCGAGAAAAAACTATGAAGTTAATCAAACAATAAAGTTGAGTTAGTCAAATATAATTGTTTTTAAAAACCACGTGATTGCGTGGTTTTTTTTATGAAATACTTCATGGATATTGCTTTTTTAATAAAAAAATGTTCTGTATTTGCCTTTAGAAATAGAAAAAATTAGTTGCCGTTTGTGTGCAATCAAACCAAAATATTAATTATCAAAAAGAATAAGTTGAAGTCTTTTTTCTGTGGTATTAGATTTCTAAAACAGTAATTGCTACGTTAAGAATTTGAAGTGAGAAATTATTAGTTGAGATGATGGTTAACTCTTTAGATTAAACAGGGATTAATATCAAGTAGCAAAAGCGAAATAATAAAATCACAATATACTTATCACGCGTGGTTAAAAAAAATATCCGTAACAGCTTATTTATAAAGATGTTACGGATTATTTGTAGTGGTACCTCCAGGGATCGAACCAGGGACACATGGATTTTCAGTCCATTGCTCTACCATCTGAGCTAAGGTACCGTGCTAATGCGGGTGCAAATATAGAATGATTTTTAGTTTATCCAAAACAATTATTAAAAAAAATCTATTCGTACCTTCACAGCATCAAATAGAACAATATGCTTTTAGCCATTGATGTTGGAAATACCCGAATTAAAACTGCTGTTTTTGAGCAGGATACAATTGTAGAGTTCTTCTCTTTTTCTCAGGAA
>JBILYQ010000039.1:0-10749 GCA_044377655.1 Flavobacterium sp. | reverse complement strand
AAATCGGCAACCGCTTCGGCTTGTGACAAATCCATTTTGCCATTTAAAAATGAACGTAAGGTAAATTCTCCAGCTTGTGCCATTCGGCAACCTTTACGAAGTAGTAATTGAATGATTTGTTGTTGTATGTAAATAGAACCGTGACAGGAAATTTCGATGGTATTTTCGCCAGTATAAGAATTTGTTCCTTTAAAAAGGGATAATAATACTTGGTCCAAAACCTTATTGCCGTCAACAATATGCCCTAAATGAAGCGTGTGGGTTTTTTGTTTGGTAATATCTTTTCCAGAAACGGATTGAAAAACTTGAGAAGCTATTGTGATGGCGTCCTTTCCGGAAATTCGGATAACGGCAATCGCTCCAGCACCAGAAGGTGAAGCTAAGGCAACAATAGTTTCTTGAGAAATCATATTTGTATTTATTTGCAAAGGTAATAAATCTTAAGATGCATCCATTTTAAAAATCAAGATGTAAAATTTATTATTATATTTATTTAGTAAATTACTGATTTTTATCATCTTATCTGTAGGTTTAAATCCTTACCTTTGATAGACGTTAACTTCTAAACAATCACTACTCATGAAAAAAATTCTTTTTCCTATCGATTTCTCTGAGACATCAGATAATGCTTTTGTTCATGCATTGGAGTTGGCAAAAACGCTTCATGCTGAGTTAGTTTTGTTACACACTTTTGACATACCAATAGTGGATAGCCAAGTTTTTCCCGAATACTATTTAGATGTTTTTAATTCATTAGAATTATCTCAATTCGAACATTTTAAAGATAAAATTCCAACTCTCAGAAAGATTGCCGAAGAACGCAACTTGGAACATATTAATATGACGCATCTTTTGATGGACGGCGATTTATTGTATAACATTAAAAAGGCCGTCAAGAAAGAAAATATTGATTTTGTAGTAATGGGAACCAAAGGCGCTTCAGGTTGGTACGAAGTTTTTATAGGAACCAACACAAGCTCGGTTATTGCAGAAGTTTCTATTCCTATTTTGTGTGTTCCGCTGGAGGCAAAATTCAAAAAAATTGAAACCATAGCTTTTACAACGCGTTTTAGAAAGAAAGATATTGATGCTTTGGAAAAAGTCTTGGTTATAGCAAAGAAACTAAAAGCAAAAGTTAAATGCTTATATGTAAAAACTTCTTCTTCAGATGTTACGAGCGAAACTATTAAAAGATGGGAATCTCATTTTGAGGAGGAACCTATTCAGATTTTTGTTATACCAGATGATAATGTAAAGCAAACAATCAAAGACTTTTTGGACAATCAATTCGTTGATGTTTTGGCTATGTTAACTTATAAAAGGAATTTCTTTGAGGAGTTTTTTAAACCGAGCTTAACTCAAAAATTGTCTTATCAACTGGAAATTCCAATTTTGGCTTTGCATGAATAAAAAAAAACGGTCCCGATTTGAATATCGGGACCGTTTTATATACTATTTGTTGAAAATTTAGTTATTCAACATCACCGGCATCACAAGCATCGTGACCGTTTCTCCATCGTCTAATCCATCAATTGGCGTTAAAATCCCAGCACGGTTTGGCATGGACATTTCTAGCATGATATCATCAGACTGAAGATTGGTTAGCATTTCTGATAAAAAGCGCGAGTTAAAACCAATTTGCATATCGTCACCTTGATAATCACAAGTCAAACGTTCTTCCGCTTTATTGGAGTAATCGATGTCTTCCGCAGAAATATTTAATTCAGCTCCCGCAATTTTCAAACGGATTTGATGTGTAGTTTTGTTAGAGAAAATTGCAACACGACGAACGGAGTTTAGTAATAAAACTCTATTGATCATTAATTTATTTGGATTTTCTTTCGGGATTACGGCTTCATAATTTGGATATTTTCCATCAATCAATCGACACGTTAATACATAGCTGTCAAAAGAAAAAGTAGCATTTGAATCATTATAATCAATTCTCACATCCGATTCTGAAGAACCCAAAATATTTTTCAAAATAGTCAAAGGTTTCTTTGGCATAATAAAATCAGCTACTTGCGATGCTTTTACATCTGTTCGTGCATATTTTACTAATTTGTGCGCATCTGTAGCAACGAAAGTCAAACCCTCTGGCGAAAATTGGAAAAACACACCAGACATTACAGGTCGTAAATCGTCATTTCCTGCTGCAAAAATGGTTTTGCTCACTGCAGTTGCCAAAACATCTGCTGGAACCAATGTGGAAGATGGATCGTCTAGACTAACTGATTTTGGAAACTCTTCTCCAGGAGCATACGCTATAGCATATTTTCCAGAATTTGAACTAATTTCAATTGTGCTATTTTCCTCTACAGTGAAAGTCAATGGCTGTTCTGGAAATGTTTTTAGAATGTCTAATAATAATTTTGCAGGAACGGCAACACTTCCTTGGCTAGTTGAATCGATTTCCAAAGTTGCCGACATAGTTGTTTCCAAATCAGAGGCAGAAACGGTAAGCATTTTATGGTCTAATTCAAATAGGAAATTATCTAAAATAGGTAAGGTATTGCTACTATTGATAACGCTACCCAAAACTTGTAATTGTTTTAATAAATAGGAACTCGATACTATAAATTTCATCTCGGTTTTTTTTTAAACTTGACACTGTTTTTTTGAAACAGTTAATTTTTTACAAATATATCTTAAAGAAATAGATTTTAAAAAGAATTTTATTAACATTACTTGCTATATTTTCGCTTTCGCAAGAAAGTAAATAGCACCCCAAACACCAAAAGAATTAGAATTGGAACTCCGACAGTTATGATTTGCGAAAAGGTGTAGTTTGCATAGACTTTTTCATTGTCCAAAATTGGCAAATCAACTTCCTTGCTTCTAATGTTAATAAGTCCATTGTCATCCAATAAATAATTGACACAATTGAGTAAAAACTCTTTATTTGCATAGAGATTATTGGTCCACTTGTCATACCCTAATTCCAATGGTTGATTGTCTTTATCTAACTGGTTCTGGATGACATTCCCATCAGATATTACAATCATTTTATTGTCTTTTCCAGAAGATAAAAAAGCATTGTCTTTGAAAGGCAGCACTCTGTTTTCAAAAACCGAATGGAATTTACCTTCCATTAAAACGGCTACAGGAATGTTTCCACCTGCTATAAAATCTTTCTGTACTGGTCGTTCAGAAACCATGTTTAAGCTAATTTCTATTGGAGTTCCTATTGCTTTTGAATAAGCAGATGATTGCAATAAAGTGGTCTTTTTTATCTCATTTTTCAAAAGCTCAATAGGACTTGCAAATTCAAACTTTATTCCATCTAAATTACTAACAATTGGATGTTTTGCATTTTGTGAAGGATACACCATCGGCGAATATAACCAAGGATATTGTGTGTATTGTGTGGCGCTTCCTTGTTCACCTGTTGCCAATGAAATGGGAGTTGCCATGATGTCTTTTACCAAATCTGGTCGCATTCTGATGCCATATTTGAAGAATAAATCATTTAAATTCAAATCTTTTGGAAAAGCCAAATTGGAACCTGTTTCATTATACAAACTGTCCATGTCAATATTTACGGGGTCAATCAACCATAGCGTTTTTCCACCTTTCATGATGAATTGATCTAAAACCTGTTTTTCGGTATCGGTAAATGATTCGGTTGGTTTGGCAATAATGGCTAAATCGTATTTATTTAAATATTTCAAACTTTCAATTGGACTTTTTGCAACTGAGTCCAATGTGAATGTTCCGATATAATAATTATCCCGAACGGATTTTACAAAATCGGCTATTAAAATATCGTGTAATTCTCCGTTTCCTTTGATAACAGCCACTTTCTTTTCCTTTGATTTAACAACTGTATTCAACGCATTTGCAAAGGCATATTCCAAATGTTGTACTGAACTCACTACTTTCTCGGCAGTTGATGCGCCCATCATGTTTTTCAACAATGGGATTTTAACACTTCGGTCGCCATAGGTTGCAATTGCCCAAGGAAAAACCACTTCTTGTGTTTGTTGTCCTTTGTCATTTAGCGTTACGTTTACAGGGGTTAAGCCACGTTCAGCAAAAGATTGCATTACTTGTTCACGTTCTTCTTCGTTTTCTAACGGATTGACAAATTGAAAAACAATATTGGAGTTTTGCGACTTAAATTCTTCCAATAATTGTTGAGTTTCGGTTTGCAATTTCTTGAATTCACCTGGAAATTCTCCTTCCAAAAACACATCAATATACAATGGTTTAGAAACTTCACTTACAATTTGGAGCGAGGTTTCCGAAAGGGTGTACCTTTTGTCGGAAGTTAAATCAAATCTTTTGAAAACAAAATGACCTGCAAGATTCAAACCAATTAAAAATATAATTGTAATGAATAGTTTTTTGAAGTTGTTTTTCTTTGTGTTCATTACGATTTCAACGATTTTAATTTAAAAACTGTTACTGATAAAAACAGAACGGTGATACTCACAAAATATAAAATATCTCTAGTGTCTATGACTCCACGACCCATGCTTTTGAAGTGATATTCCATTCCAAACCTTGCAATTGCATCTTCAAACCCTGTTGCATAAGTTGCCATTCCTTGAAAACCAAAGTAAAAAAGGAAACACAAGAAGACCGAAAGTAAAAAGGCTACAATCTGATTTTCAGAAAGTGTGGAAGTAAAAATTCCAATAGAAGTATAGGCCGCAACTAAAAAAAGCAATCCAAAATAAGAACCCAAAGTACTTCCCAAATCAATATTTCCTTCAGGCATACCAAGACTGGATATCACATAAACGTAAACAAGTGTTGGGATAATGGCAATGACGATCAAAAGGAACGCGCCAAGGAATTTTCCATTAACAATTTGCCAAAGTGATAGCGGTTTTGTGAACAATAATTCAATGGTACCTTGTTTTTTTTCATCCGAAAAACTCCGCATTGTCACAGCTGGTATCAAGAAAATTAATATCCAAGGAGCGAGCGTAAAAAAAGGACTTAAATCGGCAAAACCGCTTTTGAGAATATTGAATTCACCATCAAAAACCCAAAGTAAAAAGCCATTGAGTAATAAAAATATGGCAATCACCAAATATCCAATTGGTGAACCAAAAAAGGATTTAATTTCTCTTAATGCTATTGATTTCATATTTTGTTTTTAGAATAACTTCATTTTTCATTAGGGTAAACTTACCAATTTATCAACACTCCAAGCCTCGGGTTTATCATTAAAAAGTTTTTTGGTAAATGTCCAAACTTCGTCAAAAAGTGCTGATTGGCGGTAGTTTTCCAAATCTTGTTCTGTTTCCCAAAAACTATAGGTAAAAAACACATTTTGGTTGTTTTTATCCTGATATAACTCTAGAAAACGGTTTCCTTGTGAATTTCGTATTTTTTCTTTCATTATTTCGAAATTATCCAGGAATACTGGAATATTTTCTTGATGAAAACTCATTTTTACAATTCGAATAAACATAGCAAGTTATTTGAAAATTATTGAAATCACATCTCTATATCTAATTCCTAATAGAGAAGATGCTGAGCCAAATGTATGAGGATTACTTCTAAAAATTGCAATTTCTAAAAAACCAGCCTCGTTAAAAATGGCCAACTTTTCACCTTCATAATATTTTAAAGGATGTTTTTCTGAGATGGCAATATCTGAATATTTTGGAAGAATGGTTTTGATTGTTTTTCCCTTAAATCGAATTTCATAGGGTCGACCTTTACCAGTTTCCAAAAATAAATTTTTAGAAATATTTGTTACTGCGTTTCCCAAATGATCAATATAAATTACATTTCCCTTTATAGATTCTTCCGATGCTACTGCTTGTATTTCGGTTATTGCTTTTATGCTTTTTATTTCTTTACCAATTACATTAAGCATTCCTCCTTTAGCTAAATGGCAAGCTACTTTTACAAAAACATCTAAATCGGTAGCGTTTGTGGGCAACCTATCATGAATATTAATAGTGACAAGTTTTTGAGGAATAATTTTTTGGATCAGCATGCTCAAAACACCGTTGTCGGCACAAATAAAATAATGATCATTCCATTGCATTGCAACGTGTTGATTTTCATTATTTAGTTCAATGTCTACGCCGATTAAATGAACCGTTCCCTTTGGGAAACTATTGAAGGAAGCTCCAACTATATAGGATGTTTCTACAATATTGAAAGGATCGATGTTATGTGAGATATCAATAATAGTGGCTTCGGGGTATTCTGAAATTAATTTTCCCTTCAATGAACCCACAAAATGGTCTTTCAATCCGTAATCGGTCGTAAGGGTAATTATTGACATAAAATTGTTTATAACTTAATAGAAACCTATTCTGAAAATTGATTAAATTTGAATGCAAAGCTAATTTATTTTTGGCTTTATAAAAACTATTGTTTTAGCAAAATAGAACTATTTTTTAAGATATTGCTAACTGCTCTAGTTCCGAGATGCTCTTATAAAAAAAACTATCTAATTCTGCAGCTTTTGAACGAACGTATCATTGAATTACACGACATTGCTCCAAAAGATTTTTGGGGAGCACAAGATGCTCATCTTGAAACAATCAAAAAGTACTATCCAAAATTAAAAATTGTGGCTCGAGGCACAACCTTAAAGGCATTTGGAGAAAAAGAAGAACTTGACGAGTTTGAAAATCGTTTTAACCGGTTGATGCTCCATTTTACACGTTATAATAATATTGATACCAATGTTATTGAACGCGTAATTCAAAGCAGTACTCAAGAAGAGCAAAGAATGCCCGACCAAGATAAGATATTGGTGCATGGAATAGGAGGAAAGCTTATAAAAGCTATGACTCCAAACCAGCAAAAAATGGTAGAACTCATTGCCAAAAACGATATGGTTTTTGCTGTTGGACCTGCAGGGACAGGAAAAACGTATACAGGAGTAGCTTTGGCCGTAAAGGCGCTAAAAGAAAAACAAGTCAAAAGAATTATTTTAACCAGACCAGCAGTTGAAGCAGGTGAGAATTTGGGTTTTCTTCCAGGTGACATGAAAGAGAAACTTGATCCATACATGCAACCATTATATGATGCGTTACGCGATATGTTGCCACCGCAGACTTTAGAAGACTATATATTAAAAGGCATAATTCAGATTGCACCTTTGGCGTTCATGCGTGGACGAACATTGGACAATGCCTTTGTAATTCTTGATGAAGCTCAAAACACTACTCATTCCCAAATGAAAATGTTCCTAACCCGTATGGGGAAAAGTGCAAAATTCATTATCACTGGCGATCCAGGACAGGTAGACTTGCCACGAAGAACTATTTCGGGGTTGAAAGAGGCTATTCTTATTTTGAAAGACGTGGAGGGAATTGGAATAATTTATCTTGATGATAAAGATATTGTTCGCCATCGCTTGGTTAAAAAAGTTATTGATGCCTATAAAAGTATTGAAAATATAGATTAACTAATTCTAATAATTATTTCTTTGGAGCGAAAAGCTTGCGCATTTTATGTTAATGCCATTCCTGCTTTTCGCTCCAATCTTTTTTTTTAAAAGGATTTCTGCTGCAATCAGGGCTAATCAGGATTTGTAATGAATAGACTTTTTATTCATCAAACACCTTTCTAATTTATTGTATATCTAAGCGAAACAACTTATTTTTGCACCAAACAACTAATAAATCTGAAATAATTTTAGATTGAACAACGAAAAAATGAATACAATCACAACTACAAATTTTAATTTCCCCAATCAAAAATCGGTCTATCGAGGCAAAGTTCGCGAAGTTTATAATATTGATGACAAGCTTTTAATAATGATTGCCACCGACAGATTATCAGCTTTTGACGTGGTTTTGCCTAAAGGAATATCCTATAAAGGGCAAATCCTAAACCAAATCGCCACAAAATTCATGGAGCTTACTAAAGACATTGTTCCAAATTGGTTAATTGCAACACCTGATCCAAATGTAGCCGTTGGTCATCTTTGCGAACCTTTCAAGGTGGAAATGGTCATTCGTGGCTATCTTTCAGGGCATGCAGCAAGAGAATATGCTTTAGGAGAAAGAACGATTTGCGGCGTTACAATGGTAGAAGGTTTGAAAGAAAACGATAAATTTCCAACTCCTATAATTACACCAACAACAAAGGCAGATAATGGTTCGCACGACGAAGATATTTCGCGAGAAGCTATTTTATCCAAAGGAATTGTTTCCGAAGAAGATTATGTTATTTTAGAAAAATATACAAGAGATTTATATCAAAGAGGAACAGAGATTTCAGCTTCACGAGGTCTAATTCTGGTAGATACCAAATACGAATTTGGAAAAACTAAAGACGGAGTGATTGTTTTAATTGATGAAATCCACACACCCGATTCGTCTCGTTATTTTTATGCTAATGGTTATCAGGAAAGACAAGACAAAGGGGAAGAACAAAAGCAATTATCAAAAGAGTTTGTACGTCGTTGGCTAATTGAAAATGGTTTTCAAGGGCAAGATGGACAACAAATCCCCGACATGTCGGATGATTATATTACTACAGTATCAGAACGTTATATCGAATTGTACGAAAACATTCTTGGAGAGAAGTTCATCAAAGCAGACATTTCAAATATTCATCAAAGGATTGAAAAAAATGTATTAGAGTATTTAAATAATTAAATTATAGCTAATCAAATTTAGGTTTCCCAAAATTTTGCTGTAAGTAAAAAAGCATCATTTTACAAATTGTAAATGATGCTTTTTTTGTTTATTTCAATTTATGATTATTTAAAATAAGAGAAAGTTTCATTTTTCTCTATATTCAACAAACTTTCATAAATCAATTTAATTACATTTTCCACATCATCACGGTGCACCATTTCTACTGTTGTATGCATATATCGCAAGGGTAGCGAGATTAATGCTGATGCCACTCCGCCATTACTGTATGCGAAAGCATCGGTATCAGTTCCGGTAGCTCTCGATGTAGCGTGACGTTGGAAAGGAATATTATTTACTTCGGCAGTATTGACAATTAAATCGCGAAGATTATTTTGAACGGCCGGGGCATAGGCAATTACTGGACCTTTACCCATTTGTAAATCGCCTTCAATCTTTTTCTCAATCATTGGAGTAGTAGTGTCATGGCAAACATCGGTGACAATTGCAACGTTAGGTTTTATAGTTTGAGAAATCATTTCAGCGCCTCGAAGTCCAATTTCTTCCTGCACAGAATTAGTGATGTACAATCCAAAGGGTAATTTCTTTTTATTTTCGTGCAATAAACGAGCAACTTCAGCAATCATAAATCCACCCATTCGGTTGTCAATAGCACGACAAACGAATTTATCTTTATTCAAAATCATAAATTCATCGGGATAAGTAATCACACATCCAACATGAATATCTAATTTTTCAACTTCCTCTTTGGTAGCACAACCACAATCTATAAAAATATTATGAATACTTGTAGGTTCTTCTTTGCCACGATTTCTAGTATGAATAGCCGGCCAACCAAAAACTCCTTTTACAATTCCGCTTTTAGTATGAATATTTACTCTTTTGGAAGGGGCAATTTGATGATCAGAACCACCATTTCTAATAACATATATAAGACCATTATCAGTAATGTAATTTACATACCAAGATATTTCATCCGAATGACCTTCAATAACAACTTTATAAGGTGCATCAGGATTGATGATTCCTACAGCAGTTCCATAAGTATCCGTTATAAATGTATCAACATAAGGTTTTAGATAATCCATCCATAACTTTTGTCCTCCTGACTCATAACCTGTAGGAGAGGCATTGTTTAAATATTTTTCTAAAAAACTAAGAGAAGTTTTTGTAAGTATTGATTTTGTTGCCATAAAGTTTTTTTTTGCTAAAATATAAATTTGGCATCACAGTTGTTAACGATATTGTATATTTTTACACTAAAATTAACTATTTATGTTAAAGAAAATTTTCTCCATTTTATTTTTATTAATAACCTTAGGTTCATTTGCCCAAGTAACAACAGATTCAATAAACAGAGAAACATCAGAAGAGGATAATGATACTATTCATACTGAGCCAATTCTATTGGAAGAGGTATTGGTATATAAAGAGAAATTGAGTCCCGAAGCAAGAAAAGAATTTCTTCTTCTTCAAAATAGAGTGTATAAGGTTTATCCTTTTGCAAAAACTGCCTCTGAAAGATTGACAATATTGGATAAGAATATGAGTAAATTTAAAACTAATAAAGAAAAAAAGAAGTACTTTAAGATAGTTGAGGATTATATTGAAAATGAATTTACAGTACAATTAAAGAAATTATCACGCAAACAAGGACAGATTTTAGTTAAACTTATTTATCGTCAAACGGGTTTCACAACTTTTGAGCTTATTAAAGACTATAAGAGCAGTTGGAAAGCTTTTTGGTCGAATAATACAGCACGCCTTTTTGATATAAATCTTAAAACAAAGTATAGTCCATTCGAAGTAAATGAAGACTTTTTGATTGAGACTATACTCAATCGTGCATTTATTAGAGGAAGATTGATTGAGCAAAAAGCTGTTAATCAAGTTGATATTGATGAGCTTTCGGAATATTGGGAAAAAAAAGCAGTACAAAAAAAATAATTTTAGTTGAATTAACTAGTTCTTAATGAATCATTTAATCTTATTTTTTAGACTAAATTTCTACAATAAAGTAAGTCGCCAAACTCTTTGAGTTTAAATTTTTATAATGATTTATCTTAATTCAATTATTTTTATATACAAACAAATGCTTTCCAGGGAATTAGGAAAAACTTTAAAAGAATGGTTAAAAAAGGTTTGTGAGATTGAAAAAGAGTGT
>JBILYQ010000252.1:0-3652 GCA_044377655.1 Flavobacterium sp. | reverse complement strand
GTATTTGGAATACTATTAAAGTTGTCACCAAGAACTCCTTCGGGCACTGGAATATTCCCGTTTTTTAAAACCGCACCTTCGATAGTTATCTTATTCATCAATGATTCTACATCTGTCACATAATCATTGCTTTTACTACCACCATCATCCTACTACAACTAAAAAGGCTAATTGATAAAAGGCAAACTAAAATAGTTTTTTTATATTCATGCTATTAAAATTTTATTCCTTACTCTAATGGCTTTTCTGGCATCTCCCCGTTTATTAGAGTGGTATATAGCCTCCACTTTTTAAGCAACCTATTAGGGGTTTAAATCCTGATTGGATTGGTCTTATTTATTCTTTTATGAATTTAGGTTGCCTCTTTCGGCTCCTTGTAAATGTCTTTAAAACATAGTGCAAATATCTTACTCAGCAGATCGGCTTTCACTTTGTCATTTAATGTTTAACTTCAAAATCCAATTGTCGTCCCTCATTAAAAGCTTTTTTGTCCATACTGGAACCTACAACAATTCCAATCCCCACTCCTATTGGTAAACCAGCCCCTATGAGTCCCATATTTCCGGAACCAGAACCTAGTGCAACTCCAATTGGCAATCCAAATGCACCAATTCCAAGAGCAAGCCATCGCTTTCTGTAATGATTTTTAGGAACAACATTGATTTTTTTCTCGATATGCTTTATGATTTCATTTTCCTTTTCTTTTATTGTTTTCGCAAAATATTTTTCAGTATCTGAAACTGAATTTAAAAGCTCAATATGTTGATTGATGAAATCAATAATTTCATTAGGCAATTCTCTTTTTTCCAAAGCCTTTAAAAGCACGCCAAGTTGATGATATCGAATCAATGCTTTTGTGTTTTCTATGATGTGTTGTCTTTCAATTAGTTTTTTCATAATCATTATTTTGTTTTAAGCTGTCCGCTAACAAGTTAGCGGTTCTCAGCCTATCTCACTTTTACGCAAAGTTTTAATGCTGTAATATTACAAATTGCTTTTCCCGATGTCAATACCCATAAATAGGTATTTTTATCAATCTTGTTTACTTAAATGGAATGTCAGTCGGAGCTAGGCCTTTACTGACGAAGGAAGTATTGAACATTAATTTATACAACGATGTCAGTCTGAGCTTGTCGAAGACCCTTTAATACTTTCTATTAGCACTTCGATAGGCTCAGTGTGGCAACTTTTGTTCTTAACGAAGTAATGTTAGTCGGAGCCAGTGGAAGAGTTAAATTCTTTTGCCTTTTCATACACCAAATTGCTTTCCCAGCCTTTTCGTAGCAGGTAGTCACAAAACTTTTGGCGCTTTTTGAGAATATTATTTTCTCGAAGGTTTTCCCAAATCCGTTCGCTGAGCGTGGCAAACGTTGCAAAATATTCTTCGGGGGTTATTTCCTTGAGTGCCGTGGCAATGTTTCGTTGCCCAATGTGTCGCCTCTTAAGTTCATTGATGATTCGGGTGTGACCCCAATGTTTGATTCGGTGTTTCCCTCTTGCAAAACTGCACGCAAAACGCTCCTCGTTGAGGTAGTTTTCTTGGATAAGGTAAACTAAGAGCATCTCTTTTTCGTCATTGGATAGCGAAAAGGAACGCAGTTTTTCTTCCACCTCTTGATGACATCGGTCCTGATAGGCACAATAATATTCGAGCTTGCTTTGGATTTCCGCCAGTGTAGGATTCTCTTTTGACATACTAGGGAATAACTGTTTTGACAAAAATAATCCTTTTTTTGTTACCATAATGGTTACTGTATTTTCGAAATAGACCCTTTACAAAAACGCAACTCCCTTTTATTAGAAACTTGTTATGTTCTTTTCAATAAAGAAGGAGTTGCCAATTCTTAGCGCAATTGTACTGGCAGCGCTCCATAAATGTAATTCGTCCTTATCCTATTTTTAACTGGTACTGCTTATAAAATAAATTCGTAGGGATACTAAAACATAAAGCCGTACATCTTTTAACTAAAAGCCGTACATCTTTCAATCCATTGCCGTACGGCTTTTTAAAAACTTGTCATGACGAATTTATTTAGTTACAGGGCTTGTATGATTTTATGGTCAGTATAAACCCAAATAGAAGATAGGTCTTTTTAATTTTTGTAATGTTTGCTAACTGATGCGGCGACAAACCGATGTTGGGTTTTGTAATTAGGCGGCTTTTTAGATAACTTGATTTAATTAACATTAGATTGTTGATTTTTTAATCTAAAAAAATACTAAAAATAGCCAAATTAGGATTATTTTTGTAGTCCCTGAATACTACCAATAAATTTGTTTTGCTTTTTTGTATCTGTAAAAAGAGTACATCGACTATGAAATTTGCGAAAACATTTTGTTTATGAAATATAGAATTCTTTTTATTGCATTATTTACTAGTGTGTTCTCTTGGTGTCAAGCTATTTTTACCAATCCAATCACTGGAATTAATCCAAACACATCAAATCCCTACACCACCGGGCAAACAGTTGATGCCAATCTTACCGTTTCGGGAATTGGCAGAGGCGCTGGAATCACTGGAAATGTAGCCAACGACCGTTACAATGCCACAGGTTGGAGTACTGGAGCTATCGATTTAACAGATTATTTTGAATTTACCCTTACCCCAAATTCTGGCTTTGCCATGGACTTGGTTAGTTTTGTTTATACTGGTCAAATTTCTTCAGGTACAGCAACTTTTGCCTTCCGTTCTAGCGTTGATGGGTATACAGCCAATATCGGTTCCCCAATTATAGGTGGCGCCACTATTTCTTTAGCGGCCGCAGCCTATCAAACCATCACCACGCCCATCACTTTTCGATTGTATGGTTGGGGTGGAACAGGCGGGACTTATAGCGTCAATGATTTCACGTTCAACGGCACCGTTGCCGTTGGAGGAATTGTAACTGCCGCTAATGGCGATTGGTACACGGGCACCACTTGGGTGGGCGGCGTGGTGCCAACTAGTGCGCAAAACGCAATTGTCAATCACACCGTTACAGCTTCGGCAGCCGTGGTTAGAGATTTGGGCACCGTGACTACCATTGGTCCCTCGGGAACATTAATTATGAGCAATGCAACATACACCACAAACGGTTTGACCAATGTTAACGGCACCTTTCAAATCAACGATGGCGGATGGGCCAATGGAACTAATTTTGACTATGCACCCACTGGGATTTTGAATTTCAACACCACGGGTGGTACTGCCTATACTGTGAATAATGGCGACAGGTATTGGCCCACGGCCGCATCTGATAGACCACAAAGAGTGAATGTATTGCAGGGCGGACTTATCTTGAATAACGCCAATAGAGTGGTGGATATTAGTTTTACCATGGCCAATGGCGGAAGTCTTGGAGTAGCCCTTTCGGGAACAAGCATATTGACACTTGTTGGCGAATGCCGAATTAACACGGCTGGGTTTTTTAACACGGGCAATTCACCTGTTTATAACCCTGCTTCAACCTTGGTTTATAATACAGGGAGTGTCTATGGACGCGGCTTAGAATGGACGGCGCTTGGCGCAGGGACCATAGGTACCACGCAGGGGTATCCCAATAATATACAGTTGAGCAATAATACCACCTTGAATTATAACAACGGTACGCCTTTGGCGAAAGCCATCAACGGTAATTTAACAATAGATTCGGGTTCAAGTTTTTATATGGAT
>JBILYQ010000251.1:0-3664 GCA_044377655.1 Flavobacterium sp. | reverse complement strand
ATTTGGCGGTGGTGGCGCTTCAGGCGGTTGGTAAAACCTTTCTTGTTCAATCATAGCAATCAATACTATTGAATTATAAATAAAAAGTCCATTAAGTTTCTATACTTAATGGACTTTTTCTATTGTTGGAAGAACTTGTCTCTACCACATAAATCTACCGCTTGGTTTCTTTTCTTTGGCACCAAACTTTTCTAGTTTATAAGTCAAAGAAAACATAACGTAGCGTTTTAAAACATTGTTTTCTTCATCTCTAATGGAGGTTGGAGAGATTGTTCGTGTGGCGCTTAAGTTTTGGTTCAGCATATCATAAACCTTCACTTTCGCTATTAATTTCTTTTGGAAAAAACTATAGGATAAACTGGTATTCCACAAATAAAAATCTTTTTTAAACCCATCAGCAATATTGGAATTGTACGTGTAACCAAAATCATTTCCGAAAATCCAATTCTTTGGCCAATAATTAGTGACTTGAACATTGAATTTATGGGTGAAATTGGAAGCCGAACTCACCACGTAATTGGTGAAATCTGTTTTACTAAACGAATAGTTATACGATGGATTTATTGTGAATAATTCTCCATATTCGTAGGTAAAATTGACTTTTGGAGACATTGTAAATGATTTTGCGCTAAACATCTCTCCATCGGTAAATCCCTTTGATAAATTTCCATTATTATTGATATTCACACCGAATTTATAGGTATTTGATTCCTTTTTTATTGTTTTATTCAAGTAAAACCCAAACCAATAGTTGCTTGTGCCAGATACATTTTCGTAGGTGGTTGTTCTTTTTCTATCCGCATCATAGGTTGTTGAAGAAACCACTTGACTGTCGTAAAAATTTCCTCCTGAATAAACGCCATAACCCGAACGGGTGGCATAATCGTAATTTCCATAATTGAAATAAATATTATGGTATTTATTCAAATCGATATTTTCATTACCAATAACGGTATTCAACGGATTTGACAAATCTTCAATTGGCAAAATCTGACTGGCTGAAGGCATGTCATAATCGTAATTATAACTCAACCATATACTCTTCGTCTTTGTGAACCTATAGTTAAAACTGGCACTAACATAAGGCAAAAGATAGTCTTTTGACAAACTGGTTTTTGTATCCAAATAGTCGGAATTATTATCGAATTTTATAACATTGGTTCCTAAATTCATGTTGATTCTAAATTTGCTTTTGTTCCATTCAATACCAGTTCTTGGGGTAACTGTTTTGGTAAAAGAAGACGTTCTCATGGTAAGCAAATCATTCTCGTTAGAATAATCATCAGAAATAGCATTGTAATCAAACGTATTTAATTTTTTGATGGTTTTATCTAGTAGCACATTAGTACCTATTTTTATTTGAAGTGAATCGGTAATTGGTTCTGAATATTCAAATTCAGAGCGATAATTGTCGGTAATGTTGTTTGTAATTCCCAATTGGTTTCGGGTATCATCCGGATCTGTTCCTTGATAGAAAACAGTGTTGGATTGGATTTTGTTCTCGTCATTGGATTTGTTGTTTTCATTAGTCATCGAAACACTCAAAAAACGCCCTTTTCTTTTGAAAGATTTGGTAAACGTAAGCGCGTTTCCAAAATTATCCGATTCACTTTCACTGAAATTATCTGATGTGCTTTCGTTTAATAATGCATCTAGATTATCTCTCGAGGTTTGAGAAGAGCTGCTCTTATATGTTCCTTTTGCTTTTGAATATTTAGGTTCAATAACGATAGAAGTCAATGAGTCAATTTTATATTCCAATTCAAAATTTACATTATGTCCAAATCGTTCATCACTAGTTTTTGAAGTGGAATTGGTTGTGAAATTCCCAGACGGTAATAAATTGGTTTGGTTGGTTCTATTCAGATTTTCAGAATTTGTATTCGAAAAAAAGTAACTTCCTGTAGCTTCTAATTTTTTAGCCCATTGATCAGAATAATTAATCCCAACCATATTGGAACGTGTAATTCCAGTATTTCCTCCAAAACGTCTTCCGTTAATCCCAAAGGAACCATCGCCGTTTACCCACATGCTTCTTGATCTTCCGCCACCCATATTATCAAATATTTCATCCATCGAAAAACCTGTGGAATTGATATTATTGGAAGAAGCTAAAACACTTAATTTTGTTTTATTTTTAAAATAATTGGCAAGTCCGCTACTTTCATAGCGCTTATCACTTCCTCTTCCTGCCATGACTTTTCCAAAGAAACCTTTGTTCTTTTTTTCGTCAATAGTCAAATTGATACTGGCATTATTGGACGTTGCAGCCTGTCCTGTTTTTTCTTCTTTGGTAGTTTTAGTATCGGTAACCTGCACTTTATTGATGATATCGGAAGGCAAATTTTGAAGGGCAATTTTTCCGTCTTTGTCAAAAAATGGTTTACCGTTCACCAAAATTTGGTTTACTTCTTTTCCGTTAACTGTAATTTTTCCATCGGCATCAATCTCAACACCTGGCAATTGTTTTAACAACGATTCTACATTGGAATCTGGGCGTACTTTGAAAGAGGAAGCATTAAATTCTAGGGTGTCCTTTTTAATTCTGATAGGCGGTGCCTCATTCTTAATGACCACTTCGTCCAAGGCATTTACAGACACTTTCATTGCTAAAGTTCCAAAATCTTTATCGGCGGCAATTGAGGTCAAATCGACTTTGACATCTTGATAACTGACATAGGAAACCTTGAGATAAACAGGTTGATTAATTTTTTTAATCTTAAAATCAAAAAGTCCAAACTTATTGGTGATGGTGTAATCTACCACTGCAGAATCTTTGACATTTGAAAGATAAACAGTAGCTGATTCGATAGGTAACGAAGTCGTTTCATCAATAACTTTACCTTTGAGAGTAAATGTGCTTTGTCCAAAAGAAAGGGAACAAAAAAGAAAGAAAAGAAACGAATAAAGTAATTTTGGCATGAATAAAATTTATTTGCGGTTGATATAAAAAGTATAAACTGCGAAATAACTATTTTAGTATGTAAAGTTAAAATTTCTTACGAAAATTTAACATTTTTTTATTCATCCAGCCTCAAAAGGAACAAAATGCTAACGTACTTTGCTATGTAAAACTAAATAATGCAACCATTTTGGAAAAAATCGTTTGATATAAACACCCAAAATTTCTTTCCCTCCAATGTAGGCTTCAAATTTTTGGGTTTCTACAGCTTTAATAAATTTTTTGGCAAAAATTGCTACAGGCATTCCATTTTGTGTGGCCAAATCGTCTTGGTTTTGTTTTGAACCATTTGCTGTCATCGCATTTTTGGCAACATTAGTTTGGATAAATCCAGGGCAAATAAGAGTTACGTTCAGCCCATCTTTTTGATGTTCCATTCGCAACACATCAAAGAAACCATGAAGTGCATGTTTTGCGCCACAATATCCAGAACGATAAGGGGAGCCAAACTTTCCCATCAAACTGGTGACGGTTGCAAAATGGCCACTTTGATTTTTGATATAATGTGGCAACAACGCTTTTGATAATGCTACAGTGCCCAAATAATCCACTTCAATAAGTTTTTTGTCAACTTCAAAATCTGTTTCAGCTATTAAAGAACGTTGGCTTACGCCACCATTATTAATCAAAATATCTACTCTTCCAAAAAAAGAAATGGCCGTTTGCGCATGATTTTCGGCATTTTCAAAATCAATCAAATCA
>JBILYQ010000250.1:0-3670 GCA_044377655.1 Flavobacterium sp. | reverse complement strand
GCAAAAGGAATGTTTGATTTTTCATCCGCCACGGATAGTGGTTATATTGATGCTTATGGACAAGAAATGGGTTCTGCCTTTGTGGAAGCTTTGAAGGCAGATAGAGCCACTTTTTATACTTCAGATTTATTGCGTTCTGCTTTTTTCATGCTTGTTGCTTTTGGAGCTTTGTGGTTGTTTATCAAAGAAAAACTTTCTCAAAATACAACCATCATCATCATTGGGGTTTTTATGATTGGCGATTTGTTTTTTATTGATAAAAATTATGTGAATAACAAAGATTTTGTTAGCGCAAGAGAAGTTAATGAACCTTTTCAAAGAACTCCTGCAGATGAAGAAATCTTGAAAGACAATACCATTTTTAGAGTTTACGAATTACAAGGCAGATTACAAGGTAGAACTTCCTATTTTCATAAATCAGTGGGTGGTTACAGCGCCGTTCGACCAAGACGTTATGACCAACTGTTCAATTATCTTGTCGATAAAAAACTAGCTGATTTGGGAAGCATCATCAATCCTGAAACAATGAGTTTGACAAAAAGTATTTCAATATTGAATGCCTTGAATGTGAAATATTTATTGGTGGAAACCAAAGACGGGCAAAGTGTGCCAATAATAAATCCACACATAAATGGGAATGCTTGGTTTATTGACGATTTGAAAGAAGTCAATTCTGCCGATCAAGCAATGAAAGCCATGGATACATTAGACACTAAAAACGTAGCTATTTTTCAATCAGAACCTTTTACAAAAGGAATTCCTTCCAGTAAATTTGTAAAAGATAGTACTGCAATAATTGTAGTCAATCTTTACAAGCCGAATCATTTGAAATACATATCAAATAATAAAAATAAAGGTTTTGCTGTATTCTCCGAAACCTATTATAAAAACGGATGGAAAGCTACTATTGATGGAAAAGAAGCAAACATTTTAAATGTAGATTACGTTTTACGCGGACTTGAAATACCAGCAGGAAATCACACCATCGAATTCAAATTTGAGCCACAAGTTGTTAAAACCGGTGGTGCAATAGCTTTAGTAAGTTCTATTGGAATGTTGCTTTTGTTGATAGGCGGTATTTATTTTGAAATGAAGAAAAAGAAACAAGAGTAAATCAGAAAAACTGAATGTCAGAACCAAAAAAACTCTTAATCATCACCTATTATTGGCCACCAGCTGGCGGTCCAGGCGTGCAACGATGGTTAAAGTTTGTCAAATATTTACCTGATTTTGGTATCCAACCGATAGTGTATATTCCAGAAAATCCAACCTATCCCATTATTGATAAAGGTTTGGAAAAAGAAGTTTCTGAAAAAGCGATTATTCTCAAGCGCAACATCTTTGAACCCTATCAACTGGCTTCCTTTTTTTCGAAAAACAAAACCAAAAAAATCAGCTCTGGAATTATTCCTAATCAAAAAAAACAATCGTTTTTAGAGAAAGCATTGCTTTGGGTTCGTGGTAATATTTTTATTCCCGATGCCCGTTTTCTTTGGGTAAATCCCTCGGTAGACTATTTAAAAAAATACATTCAGGAGAATAATATCGATACCATCGTCACTTCTGGCCCACCGCATAGTTTGCATTTGATAGGATTGCAATTAAAACAAGATTTAAATATTAAATGGTTGGCTGATTTTCGCGATCCATGGACAACAATTGGTTACCACAAAGCATTGAAATTGTCGACTTATGCCAAGAAAAAGCACAAACAATTAGAACATCAAGTCTTGAATTCGGCCGATACTATAATTGTTACCAGTAAAACCACCAAAAGCGAGTTTGAAGCCATTACTTCCAAACCAATTGAAGTAATCACCAACGGTTATGATGTTGAAAAAATAGATAAACAACCCCTTGATGTAAAATTCACTTTGGCACATATCGGTTCTTTTTTATCAGAACGAAATCCCAGAATTTTATGGCAAGCCTTGCAGGAATTAGTAAACGAAAATCAAGATTTTAAAAAGGATTTCCAATTGAAATTGATTGGCGCTATAAGCCAAGAAGTTTTGGATACCATTTCAGAATTTAAATTACAGGATTACGTTCAGAATTTAGGCTATCTTTCCCATCAGGAAGCCATTGAACACCAACGAAAATCACAGGTTTTATTACTTATCGAAATCAATTCGGAAGCAACCAAAAGCATTATTCCTGGAAAATTATTTGAATACTTAGTTTCCGAGAGACCGATTATTGGCATAGGACCAGAAGATGCCGATTTTGCCGAAATTATCACTTCAACCAATACTGGCGTTTTCTTTACTTATGATAAAAAGGAACGATTGAAAGCGCTACTTTTGGCGTATTTCAATAACTATAAAACTCAAAATTTAAAAGTTAATGCGTTTGGTTTGCAACAATATTCTCGAAAAAGTTTGACTGAAAAGCTCGCAAAACTAATAATTCATAATTCATAACTCTTTCCATGGGAATAGTAATCAATCAATCCATAAAAAATACCATTATAACCTATATTGGTTTTGGCATTGGTGCGGCAAATACGCTTTTTATGTATCCTTATTTTTTGGGGGAAACGTATTTTGGATTGACAGGCTATATTCTTTCCACGGCCAATATTATTTTTCCATTGATGGCTTTTGGTGTTCACAATACTTTGATTAAGTTTTTTTCACAGTACAAAACCGAAAAGGAAAAAGGTGAGTTTCTCACTTTTGTATTGTTTCTCCCCATTTTGGTATTGATTCCACTACTGATTTTTGGATTTTTTGGATATGATTTAATCGCTGCTTTCGAGGCTAGAAAAAACCCAATAATTTACGATTATGTTTGGCAAGTTCCTATAATTGGACTTTGCATGGGGTATTTTGAGATTTTTTATGCTTGGGTAAAAGCGCACATGCAATCAGTGTTTGGAAGTTTTATCAAAGAGGTTCTGCTGCGCGTTTTCATTTCTATTTTCCTTTTTGCGGTTTACTTTCAATGGATTTCGGCAGTAACGTTCATTTATTCTTTGATGCTGATTTATTTGGCAGTCATGTTGGTGATGTTTTACTATGCTATGAAGGTTAAAAAAATAGTATTTTCACTGAAATTTCCAACCAATAGTAAATCCATTTTTACATATTCTATTTTCATAATTCTTTCGGGAAGTATTGCCAATATGCTTTTGGATATCGATAAAAATATGATTGCAAAGTACATTAACATTGATAACATTGCTTATTATTCGGTGGCTATTTTTATTGCCACAGTTATTTCTGTACCAAGCCGAGCAATGCATCAAATTACCTATCCAATCACCGCAAAATTAATGACCGAAGGCAAACATGAGGAGCTAAATGATTTGTATAAAAAAACATCCATCACGTTGCAAATTGTTGGCGGTTTGGTTTTTATTGGAATAGTGGTTAACATTAATCAACTGTATTTATTGTTGCCAAAGAGTTATAGCGGTGGTGTTTTTGTAGTTTTCACCATCGGATTATCAAAATATTTTGATTTGATTTTGGGAAATAATAATGCCATTATTTTCAATTCTAAATATTACAAAGCAGTATTGTTTTTGGGATTAATGCTCGCTTTTTTGGCCATATCACTCAATATGATTTTTATCCCAAAGTATGGTATTAATGGTGCCGCATTTGCCACATTAATTTCGATAACCTTATACAGTTTGGCAAAATTGTTATTTGTGGTTTTCAAG
>JBILYQ010000129.1:0-6516 GCA_044377655.1 Flavobacterium sp. | reverse complement strand
CTGGCCAAAGAAATGGATAAATTAAATATTAAAATACCAATAATGATTGGTGGTGCAACGACTTCGCGAGCACATACCGCTGTGAAAATTGCCCCCGAATATAAGAAAACGGTGGTTCATGTAAATGACGCTTCGCGAGCGGTGACTGTGGCGAGTAATTTATTGCAAGCCGAAACAAAAGAAGGTTATGTAAAAGCAATTCGTGAGGAATATGACAAACTCCGTGATGGTTATTTGAACAGAAGTCGGGATAAGAATTACTTGTCCATTGAGGAAGCTCGCAAGAATAAATTGCAATTGGATTGGGATAATTTTAATTCAGTAAAACCCAATTTTATTGGAACTAAAACTCTTCAAGTTGAATTATCGGAACTAGTGGATTTTATCGATTGGACGCCATTTTTCAGCTCATGGGAATTGTATGGAAAATATCCAGCGATTTTAATGGATGCCGTTGTTGGAGAACAAGCCACTTCTTTATTTGCCGATGCGCAAGAAATGTTGCAGCAAATTGTTTCGGAAAAGTGGTTAACTGCCAAGGGAATTCTCGGAATTTTTCCAGCAAATACAATTAACGATGATGATATTTTAGTCGAAAGTCAAAAGTCAAAAGTCGAAAGTAAAGAACCAACAACCATCAACCAACAACCAACAACTTTTTTAACGCTACGTCAACAATCGCAGAAAACGGCTGGTGCGCCAAACATTGCATTAGCTGATTTTATTGCTCCAAAAGATTCAGGGAAACAAGATTATATGGGTTGTTTTTGTGTATCAACAGGTTTTGGTGTGGATGAAAAAGCAGCTCAATTTGAGAAACAATTGGACGATTATAATTCGATATTGGTAAAAGCATTGGGCGACAGACTGGCCGAAGCTTTTGCGGAATATTTGCATTTGAAAGTGCGAAAGGAAATTTGGGGTTATGCTTCTGATGAAAGTTTGAGTACTCAGGATTTGATTGCTGAAGCGTATAAGGGCATTCGTCCTGCGCCGGGATATCCTGCTTGTCCCGACCATTTGGAGAAACCAACGATTTGGAAACTGTTGAATGTGGAGCAAGAAATAGGAGTGACCTTGACCGAAAGTATGGCAATGTGGCCAGCATCATCGGTATCGGGGTATTATTTTGGAAATCCGGGGAGCAAGTATTTCGGTCTTGGAAAAATAAAGCAGGATCAAGTTGAAGATTACGCAAAAAGAAGAAACATAAGTATTGAAGTGGCCACAAAATGGCTCAATCCAAACATAGCAGATTAATAATAGTTGCTGGTTTATGGTTGATAGTTGATGGAGAACTCAGCTAACAACCAACAACCAACAACCAACAACCAAAACATGAAAGTAACGCAACACATAGAAAATGCCAACGGAAAATCACTGTTTTCTTTTGAGATTCTTCCGCCTTTGAAAGGACAAAATATCCAATCTATTTTTGATAGCATTGATCCGCTGATGGAATTCAATCCACCTTTTATTGATGTGACGTACCATCGCGAAGAATATGAATTCAAGGAATTGCCAAGCGGTTTGTTGCAAAAGAAAATTGTAAAAAAACGTCCGGGAACAGTTGGAATTTGTGCTGCGATTCAAAATAAATATGGGGTGGATGCTATTCCTCATATTTTATGTGGTGGTTTTACAAAAGAAGACACGGAGAACTTATTGATTGATTTGGATTTTCTTGGGATTGATAATGTGGTGGCACTTCGTGGTGATGCTTTGAAGACGGAAACGTATTTTAAACCTGAGAAGGAAGGCAATCAATATGCAACAGAATTGGTGACGCAAATCCATAATTTGAACAATGGAATTTACCTTGATGAAGATTTGCAAAACTCGGCATGCACTAGTTTTTGTATTGGTGTGGCGGGTTATCCTGAGAAGCACATGGAAGCACCGAGTTTGGACAGTGATATTCATTTCTTAAAACAAAAAATTAAAAATGGCGCTGAATATATTATTACGCAGATGTTTTTTGACAATCAAAAATTCTTTGATTTTGTTGCCAAATGCCGAGCTGCGGGCATTATGGTTCCTATTATTCCTGGTTTGAAACCGATTGCTACTAAGAAACAATTGAATTTGATTCCGCATCGTTTTAGTCTTGAATTGCCCGATGATTTGATTATGGCGGTGGTTAAGGCTAAGGATAATGATGCTGTGAAGGAAATTGGGATTGAGTGGTGTACACAACAAAGTAAAGCTTTAGTTGGTGCCGGAATTCCTGTGTTGCATTACTATTCTATGGGAAAAGCGGAGAATATCAAAGCGATTGCGAAGGAGGTTTTTTAAAGGAATACTAAATAGCGATTTTCATCGTTTATAGTTTTAAACCAAATTAAATGAAGAAAATTCTAATACTCGTTTTTCTTATAATGAACGGAATGATTTTCGCTCAGAATTATCCATTTTTGTCGGCTTCAACAAAGAAAATTAAAAGTAAGGAATACATTGATTATTTGAATGATAATAGTACCAAAGTTGACAGTATTCAAAAAACAACAAAATGGTTTTTAGAAGACGGAACCATTTACAATCAAAAATATTCTGATTCAGTTTTTAAATCAAAAGAGGGTTATCGATATAACACGAAATGGTATCGCGATACGATTAGTAATACTTTTAGTTTTGTGCTTTACAAACGTGCTAAAGATGAAACAAAAGAGGACAATAAAGATTTTAACGAGTTTATAAAAGCGGATGAAAAGAACCGAAAGAAACTAGAAAAATCTACTCTTGATGAACTGACTTTAACAGATATAAATGGTCGAGTTCATACACTTGAAACACTTACGAACAAGATTATAGTTATTGATTTTTGGTTTATAAATTGCGGCTCATGCATCAAAGAAATTCCTAGTTTGAATATCCTAAAAGCCGAATTTGAAATGGACGATATTGAATGGTTTGGGGTGACTTATGATCCAAAAGATAAAGTAGAGCGTTTCCTAGAGCGTATAAAATTTGATTATACTATTGTTCCCGATAGTAAACACTTAACTGACCGATTTAACATCCGATTTTATCCCACAACTTTAATTATTGATACAAACAAAAAAATAGTTTATACTGGAAAATTTGGAGCTATGAATGGAAGAGTTGATGAAATTAGAAAAGAACTTAAAAAACTAATCAAGTCAAAAAAATACGCTGTAAAAGCTGGTCCAATAATACAAATTGAAGAAAATAAATGAAAATCCACGCCAAGATTTAACGAATCAACTACTGTGAACTGGTTGTAAATTTGTTTAGGTTAGATTTTTTAAAGTGTCATCTTATCAGTTTTCTGTTATATTTGCGACTTACAATTTTGGAATGAGAAAAATTTACTTGTTTTGTTTCCTGTTTACGGTTTCACTTTTTGGACAAAAAATAAATCCATTTGCAGTGGAAGCTTCGTTTTTAAGAGGGAATTCTTTTGCCCATTCCGAGGATATGTATCATTTAATTGATGGTCATCCTAGTGGTTTGATGGTATCTGTAGTTAAAAAAACCTTTGGTAGCAAGGAGTGGCATGGCGCTTATAATTATCCTGATTATGGGTTGTATTTTTTGTATCAGGATTTTAAAAGCCAGCCTTTGGGTCAAAATTATGCTGTTGGTGCGTTGTATAATTTTTATTTTTGGAATAGAAATTTGCAAATAAAACTTTCGCAAGGCGTTGCTTGTACGACCAATCCTTATGATAAAGAGGATAATAGTAAAAATAAGGCTTTTGGAAGTCGGTTTATGGGAAATACCAATATTGGCTTTGCATACGACAATCAGAAGTTGTTTAAGAATATTGGTTTTCACGCTGGGATTTTGTTTACGCATTATTCCAATGGGAGGATGAAATCGCCCAATAGTGGCATCAATACGTATGTGCTCAATCTTGGGGTGAATTATAATTTATCGGAAGATTATAAACGACATCGAGATACTTCATTAATCAATAAATCGTACAAAGGACCTATTCAATATAATTTTGTTTTCCGAACAGGAATTAATGAAAATCCTATTATCAACAGCGGTCAATTCCCTTTTTATCATATTAGTTTTTATGCTGATAAGCGCTTGAGCAGAAAATCTGCTTTGCAGTTTGGAACCGAATTATTTTTGACAAAATCTATTCAGGAATACATCAAATATTATGCTGTTGCCTATCCTGAAGATGGTTTAAACGCTAGTACTGATTATAAAAGAGTTGGAGTTTTTGTTGGGCATGAATTGTTAATTAATAAAATTTCACTTGAAGCACAGCTAGGATTTTATGTGTATCAGCCGTTTAAAAAGGACATTCCAATTTATGATAGAGTGGGGATAAAATATTATTTTACAGATAAGATTTTTGGTGGATTTACCATCAAAACACATTTATTTTTGGCAGAAGCTTTGGAATTTGGAATTGGATACAGAATTTAAAAAAAAAGTATGAAACAATTTTTCTTGTTGCTCGTTTTGTGTTTGATGTTCAGCAGTTGTGAAAAACCAAGCGATTGTGTTGAAAGTTCGGGTGCAATCATTACTAAAGATGTTTTGGTTCAGCCTTTCAAAAAAATAAAAGTATACCGTGGTATTGAAGTTGTTATCACGCAGGGAGAAGAATATAAAGTCCAGATTGTTGCGGGTAAAAATTTCATTGATAATGTAGAAGTCAGCCAAAATGGGGAACAACTCATTTTTAAAGACGAAGCGAGTTGCAACTGGGTTCGCGCTTATGGTGCCACAAAAATTTTGGTCACTACGCCAACATTGGAAGAAGTCTATTCAAAAACCGACAGAAACATCAGTTCGAATGGAGTGTTGACTTTTCCTTATTTGAGTTTTATTTCAATAGATAAAGATGGCGATGGCGAAAGCGGTGCAGGCACTGGCGATTTTATTTTAAATGTACAAAATAATTATCTGAATATAGCCAATAATAATGTGTCTCGATTTTATCTTTCGGGCCAAACTAATACCGCTAATTTTTATTTTTATTTTGGTGATGGAAGGATTGAGGCAGAGAATTTGATTGCCAAAAACATAATTATCTATCATCGAGGTTCCAATGATATGGTGGTATATCCAACTGAAAGTATCACAGGAACAATGAATAGTTCGGGAAATAGTATCTTGAAAAATGTTCCTCCAATTGTTGATGTGGAAGAGTTGTATCAAGGAAGAGTGATTTATCCTTAAAACTATTTCTTTGTTTTTTCTCTGAAAATTTGCTCTAGATTTTTGTTTTTTTGGCTGAGCTGTAATGTTTTCAAACCATTGTCACGGGCGAAATCAAAAACAGATGGACGCATGTCTTTATCGGCTAGGAATGTCAATTCCCAAACCATACTATGTGTATTTTTATAGGATTTTAAATTTGGGATGGTCGAAATGGCCTCCTCAGAAACTTTTTTGTCAAATTCCACTTCGATGATTTGCTCTTTTTCTTCAGAAACTAATTTATCCAGTTTTTTATCGGTGACGATTTTTCCGTTATTGATGATAATCACACGGTCGCAAATGGCTTCCACTTCCTGCATAATGTGTGTGGAAAGAAAAACAGTTTTGTCTTTGCCAATGTTTTTTATCAATTCGCGAATTTCAACCAATTGATTCGGGTCCAATCCGGTTGTGGGTTCGTCCAAAATCAAGACATCGGGATTGTGTAAAAAAGCGGTTGCCAAGCCAACTCGCTGGCGATATCCTTTGGATAATTGGCCTATTTTTTTGTGACTTTCGGGCGATAAACCCGTTAGTTGAATGACTTCTTCAATTCTGGATTTAGGCACTTTATAGACATCGGCATTGAATTCTAAATATTCTCGAACATACAAATCCAAGTACAACGGATTGTGTTCTGGCAAGTAGCCCACAGATTGTTGCACCGCTTTTTGAGCCGAGTTCACATCGTTTCCATTGACCGATGCCGAACCACTGTCCGCTTCAATAAAGGTGGTCAAAATCTTCATTAAAGTAGATTTTCCGGCGCCATTTGGACCTAGAAAACCAACAATTTCTCCTTTATTAATGGAGAAAGAAATAGCGTCTAACGCTTTTTGAGCACCGTAACTTTTGGAAATATTTTTAACTTCGATTGACATGATGGAACTATTTGCAACAAAAGTAAACAGAATTTCAATTACTACTTCTATATAAATAGTACAATTTGACATTTAAATAATTTGTAGTCTGCCAAAGATAAAAATTACAAACTAAGGTTCTAAATATTTAAAATAGCACTTTAGTTAAATTAGGTTGGTTAAAAAATTAAGTACCTTCGTCAAAAATATAAATTTCCTAATAGTAATTAATAAGCGGTACTTGTTTTAGTAAAAATTTATAGGAGTAATGCCAGTATTTTTTTTCAATATGCCGAAAAGGAACGTTTTGAAAGTGAATTAAACATGGAAAATAATAAAGCAATGAGAACGTGGTTAGATGATTTCCATTTAACACATCCTTTAGTAATCGCGGGACCATGTAGTGCTGAAACAGAAGAGCAGGTTTTGAAAATAGCGCACGAACTAAAAAACTCAGATGTAAGTATTT
>JBILYQ010000211.1:0-4339 GCA_044377655.1 Flavobacterium sp. | reverse complement strand
ATCGGGTTAAAATGGTTACAGAAAGCCAAAGCCGAAACGGGTTTGTTAATGGCTACCGAAGTGGCAAATGCAACCCACGTAAAATTGGCCTTGGAACACAATATCGATGTATTATGGATTGGAGCTAGAACAACAGTAAACCCTTTTGCTGTTCAGGAAATTGCAGATGCTTTGGCTGGAACAGACAAAATAGTTTTGGTGAAAAATCCAGTAAATCCAGATTTGGCTTTGTGGATTGGAGGCGTGGAGCGTTTGTATAATGCTGGAATAAAAAAACTGGGCGTCATTCATAGAGGATTTTCCACCTATGAAAAAACAAAATACAGAAACATTCCCGAATGGCAAATTGCTATCGAATTGCAAAGTCGTTTTCCCGATTTGCCTTTGATTTGCGACCCGTCACACATAACGGGAAGGCGCAATATGATTCAAGAAGTGTCGCAACAAGCCCTCGATTTAAATTATGACGGACTGATGATTGAAACCCATACCGATCCAGATAATGCTTGGAGCGATGCCGCACAGCAAGTTACGCCCACTGTTTTGAAACAAATTTTCGAGGATTTGAAAGTCAAAAAAATGACCAACGAGGAGGATGATTACAACATAGAAATGATAAAATTGCGAGCCAATATAGATATTGCAGATAGCAAATTATTGCAGATTTTGGGTAACCGAATGAAAGTAGCAGAACAAATTGGCGCCTTGAAAAAAACCAAAAATGTTGCCGTTCTGCAAAATAAACGCTGGAATGAGATTCTTGGCAAAATGATTCTCGATGGTGAAGAAAAAGGACTTAGTGAAGAATTTATATTAAAATTATTCAAAGCCATTCATCAGGAAAGTATTAGTCATCAAGAAAAAATTATTAACGGATAGTTTTAAAGTTCAATTAATCAGTAGTTTATAGGTTTAGCGATTGCAAAAAAACCAACATTATTTTTGTTGGTTTTTTTGTATCATTGTACAATAATAAACCAAAAATCATAAACGTTAATCTAAAACCTAAAATGAAGAAAATTGTATTCTGTTTTTTCTTTTTTGCCCTAAGTTGCTTAAATGCAAATGCACAAAACAAGATTGAAAAAATCAACATGACCTATGGTGAGGAATTACCTGAAGACAAACAAAAAATTGTAAAAATTATTGGAGAATCCGATAATAAAATTTACGCAATTGGATTGAAAGATAAGGAAGATTATTTTTTAAAAATATTTGATTCCAAGTCAATGAAGCTGATTTCTTCCAATCAAATAGTTATTCCTCAAATCAGCGATAAAGAGATTGATTTTGAAGATGTTTTTTTGTTGAACAATAAATTATATGCCATTGGAAGTGTTTATAATAAAAAAGACAAAACGTTCAATTTAATTGGTTCTGAAATCTCAGACAAAGGGATTTTGAGCAAAACAGGTATTCCATTATTCAATTCTGTAGTGGCTAAAAAATCAGAAAGAGGAGCGTTTTATTTCAAACTTTCTCCAGATGAAGGCGCATTATTAATTATGCATACTTCTCGTTTTCCTAAAGAAGATGCTGTAAAATATGAAGTGAAATTGTTTGATGACAAGCTGATTGCTTTTTTTACAAGCGAAGAAAAAGTAAAATTTGACGATACTAAAAAAGACTTTGAGTTTACAATTTCAGACTTTGAATTAAATTTTCAGGATGATGTGTTTTTAGTAATCAACGAAAGTTACAGAGACACTAAAAAGAAAGAACAAATAGAAAAATTCCAAATCCATGCATTTAAAAACGCCAATGGATACAAAAAAGAAGTTATCGACATCAACATCAAAGGCAAGGAAATTATCAACTGCAAAATGATGTCTACTAATAAAAACACACTTCAATTGGTTGGTTTTTTCTCTAGCGTTCGCGATAATGGAAAAGCCAATAAGGAATTAAAAGGCGTTTATAATGCTACTATTAACCTTGCCACAAATACAAATGACAATTTGAAATTCAATGAATTTGACTATGCTACAAAAGTCAAATTATTGGGAGAAAGAAAAGCCAAGAAAGGTAGAGATGTAAAGCCATTATACAACATTACCAACATTATTGAGAAAAACGACGGAGGATTAATTGTGCTTTCAGAGCTTCAATTTATTTATGTTGGACAAAGTTCTGGCATTGGACCTTTGGCATTTACGCCGGTGACGTATACTAAAAATGAAATTATTGTTACTTGTCTTAAACCTGATGGTTCCTTGGATTGGAGCAATGTAATTGCAAAAGAGCAATCGGCAACGGTAACTACAATGTCCTTAGCCTTTGGATTAGGTGGCGGTAGCGGCAGTTTTTCGGTAGGTGGTGCGCTCTTTATTCCGTTGGCACAAATGGGGAAAGGACCAGAATATTTAGGAGCTATTCCAATATATAAAAATGGCATTTTAAATGTTATTTTCAATGACAACGTTAAAAATAAAGGGATTACAGATATCGAAAAAATAAAATCTTTGGGCAACTATAATAACGCGGTTCCAACACTTTTTATATTTGATGATAAAGGCGCAATAACAAGAAAAGATCCAGAAGAAGCCATTAAGAATGAATTGGTAATTCGACCAGGAATTTATGAAAGAATAAGTCAAAACGAATTGATTATTTATTCTTCCCGAAAGAAGCAAGACAAACTAGGAAGATTGATATTAGAAGACTAAAAAAAAAGGTTGTGAAATTATTCGCAACCTTTTTTTTTTGAGCCCAACTTTAAATCCATAAACGGTTTCAATTTTTTACCTTTGTCAATTCATAATTAACAATTCATAATCAAATATGACGGGACTAGTTTATAAATCCACCGGAAGTTGGTACACTGTGAAAACCGAAGAAGACTATTTTATCGAATGTCGTATCAAAGGTAAATTCCGTATCAAAGGCATCAAAAGCACCAATCCAATTGCGGTTGGCGACATCGTCGATTTTGAATTAGACCAAACTTCGGATGCCATTACCGGAACAATTCACAACATCCAGGAAAGAAAAAATTACATCGTCAGAAAATCAGTAAATTTGTCGCATCAAATGCACATCATTGCTTCTAATGTTGACTATGTATTCTTGTTGATTACTTTGAATAATCCGCCAACAACTACTAATTTTATCGACCGGTTTTTAGTTACCGCCGAAGCCTATGGCATTGAAACTATTCTGGTTTTTAATAAAATTGACACTTTAAACGAGAAATCCCTAGACGAGCAATTGTACATGCAACACATTTACCAAGAAATAGGATATAAATGCCACCGTGTTTCGGCTACCGAGAATAAAGGAGTTGAAGAGTTGAAACAAATGATGATGGGAAAAGTTAGCATGTTTTCTGGACATTCGGGAGTAGGAAAATCAACATTGGTCAATGCCATGGAGCCAAGTTTGCACCTTAAAACCAAAACTATATCAGAGCAAAGTAAACAAGGGCAACACACCACCACCTTTGCCGAAATGTATGATTTGAGTTTTGGTGCCAAGATTATCGATACACCCGGAATAAAAGGTTTTGGCATAGTTGATATGGAAAAAGAAGAAATAAGCGGGTACTTTCCTGAATTTTTTAAACTCAAAGACCAATGCAAATTTAACAACTGTCTCCACAAAGAAGAACCCCATTGTGCCATTAAAAAAGCATTAGAAAACAACGAAATATCCTGGTCACGATATGACAGTTACCTCAAAATTCTTGAAGGAGATGATGAAAATTTCCGAACCGATATCTACAATGACGATAGAATTGCCAGTGATGAAACGAGAAATAAGAATTAATTTAACCCTAACTGGGTTCAAAACCCTGTTGGGGTTATAATTCAACATTAATATGAAAGCCGTTATCCAAAGAGTTTCGTCTGCCTCAGTAACCATCGAGAATAAAATCGTAGCCGATATCCAAAAAGGATTACTCGTTTTAGTTGGCATTGAAGAAGCTGATAATCAAGAAGACATCAATTGGCTGACAGCCAAAATAGCCAATCTGCGAATTTTTGGCGACACAAACCATGTTATGAATTTATCACTAAAAGATAGTGACGGCGAAATGATTGTGGTAAGTCAATTTACACTCCATGCCATGACCAAAAAAGGCAATCGACCGTCCTATATCAAGGCCGCTATGCCCGAAATCGCCATTCCATTATATGAAAAATTCATTGTCCAAATGGAAATGGAATTAAGCAAAAAAATACAAACAGGCCAGTTTGGCGCTAATATGAAGGTAGCCTTGACGAACGATGGCCCCGTGACGATAATTATTGATACAAAAAATAAAGAATAGCATCATGAACTTAAAAAACTCCCAACTAGCAGTCGACACCTGGATAAAAGAACACGGCGTTCGCTATTT
>JBILYQ010000249.1:0-3693 GCA_044377655.1 Flavobacterium sp. | reverse complement strand
TGTTCTACATAAACATACGATTCCATATCCATATCTGAACCTGCATTAATGGCAATCTCAGCAGCGGATTTTTCGTCTTTGGCATAACCATGAGCAATCATTTCTTTCATTGAACCCCAGTCAGAAACTACAAACCCTTTAAAATTCCAATCTCTCTTGAGAACTTCTCTTTGCAAATAAGCACTTCCAGTTGCCGGAATTCCATTTAATTCATTAAATGAATTCATAAAAGTTCTTACACCAGCGTCTACTGAAGCTTTGAAAGGAGGAAAAATAATGTTTTGCAAAACCGATTCACTGACATCAACAGTATTATAATCTCTACCCGATTCTGCAAAAGCATAACCTGCAAAATGCTTAGCGCAAGCCAAAATAGTTTTATGAGAACTTAAATCATCCCCTTGAAAACCGTGAATTCTTGCTGTTGCAATTTTACTGCCTAGAAAAGGATCTTCGCCTGCTCCTTCCATTACTCTACCCCATCGAGCATCACGAGCGATATCAACCATTGGTGCAAATGTCCAATTTAGACCAACTGAAGCCGCTTCTTCTGCTGCAATTTCTGCAGATTTTTGAATAGCTTCCAAATCCCAGCTAGCTGCTTCTGCAAGAGGAATTGGACTTATTGTTTTATATCCATGAATTACATCGAAACCAAAAATTAATGGAATTCCAAGTCTTGTTTGTTCCACAGCAATTTTTTGTAATGCTTTTACTTCCTTGACTCCTTTTACATTTAACATCGATCCTACCCAACCTTTTTTAAGATGCTCAAATTTTTGAGCCGCTTGGCCTTCTTTCGGAGTTGGCCCTGTAATGTCCCAAAACCCGTTATATTGATTGAGTTGACCAATTTTTTCTTCCAAAGTCATTAGATTTAAGACAGAATCTACTTTTTTATCAAGTAAATCAGTTTTGCTGTCTGATGAAACTATTTTCTTGGAGGAATTACAGCTTAATAAAAATACAAAAGCGATAATTAATGCATATTTAGATTGATGAAAACTCATTTTGAGATGGCTATAATTTATAAAAAAAATAATAATCAAGAAGAGTAGCTGTTGCTAATCTTCTTGATGTTGATAGTATGGTATAAAAAAATATTATTGGTAAACTCTTACATAGTCAACTTCCATAGTAGACTGAGTAAAAGCAGGATCAATAGCTCCACCAAAAGTTCCTCCCATAGCTACATTCATTATTAAAAAGAAGTCACTGTTAAAAGGTAATGTTAGAGAATTTGCAACAGAATGAAATAAAACATTATCTACATAAAATTTTATAGAAGTTGGACTCCAAATAGCCTTATAAATGTGAAACTCTGTTGAGGCATTTAAAATAGTTATACTATTAGTATTACCCGCTCCTGGTGAAACTGCTGGATAATGTAATGTTCCATGAATAACATTTGGCGTATTACCTCTATGTTCCATCACATCAATTTCTCCGCAGGCTGGCCAAGTGTTTGTTGCATAATTTTGACCAAGTGTCCACAATGCTGGCCACGTTCCGCCACCGGTTGGCATTTTTGCTTTAAATTCAATTTTACCATAGGTGAATTCAAACTTATTTTCCGACTTCAATCTGGCCGAAGTATAACTTGAACCTCCTTGAGATTGAAGTTTGGCTGTAATTTTTAAATTTCCTCCAGTAACGGTAACGTTCTCCGAACTATTGGTGTAGAATTGAGCTTCCCCATTTCCCCATCCACCGCCGGAACCTAAATCGTAACCCCATTTAGTAGGGTCTGGAGCTCCAGCCACATCAAATTCATCAGAAAAAACTAAGTTGGTATAATCAGTAACGGGATCTTGTGTTGGAGGTGTTGTTGTGAAAATATGATACCAAGCTAAGGCTGGATTTCCTCCCATTACGGCTCTTACAACCATTCTATTTGCTGTGATTGACAATATCTCATAAGAACTTTGTCCTATGTAATATCCCATAAATCCAGCATCTGAAATATTCAATACGGTACCTGTCGTTTGACCAGCAATATTATTAGCCGCCACAACAGATTCAGATGGACTTAATGAAACTGTTTTTACACCCGCAACGTTATAGTCATAACAAAAGTCATATCCAGCTGTTCCACCTACAACACTTTCAAAAGAACCATTAAAAAAAGTTTTTCCTCCATTGTCTAATTCGAATTTTAATTGCTGTCCATCCAAAGAAAAAGTCATTACATTTTCATATAAACAGCTACTTTCTGGGGAACCTGCCTTTTCGAAAGGGCCTGCTTGATAATAATTTGCATAGTAATTCTTTGTGATGTCATCGTCATTTTGACCAACACCTAAATGACCTGGTTCGGCTGCTGCCCAATACCAATTTTTTTGTGTTCCACCTGTTAAAAATTGAATTGCAACTGGATCAGAAAAATTGCTCAAAACTTCAACTTCCAATGTTGTATTTGTTGTAATACCACCAGCGCCAGATGCAATAACCGTAACAGTGTATGTATTTACTCCAGGTTGTGTAAAACGCTTTTCAAACATTCCACTTGGAGCAACTTCGGACGTACCATCACTAAAAATGTATTTATAGGATATAGTATTTTCAGATGTTGCAGTAAACTTCACTTTACCAGAACCATCACCAAACGGTTCTTCTGCAGTCAACCCTACTATATCAACATCTACTTCCAAATTAGTTGGAGTTCCCAACTTTCCAAAAGATTTATCGTCTTCTTGACAGCTTACTAATACTACTATTGCAGTAAAAAGCAAAAAGAATTTATTAATTTTTTTCATTTTTATTTTTTTTATTAGTTATGAAAATAAACATTATCAACATAAACTGTTGTATTTGCTGTTGGTGTGCCCACATAAATTAACTGAGCAATATGACCTCTGGTTGTTAATCCGGTAAAACTGCTCAACGGAATATCAATACTTACCCATGTACCTTGTGCTGGTGAAGCAATTGTAATTTCGTGTTCCACATCATCACCACCGCCAAATGCGCCGTTAGCACCAAAATCCACTAATTTGACTTTGAAATTGGTAAAATCTGAAGACCAAACATCCGTATGAAAATGTGTCATGGCGGTTGCGTTGATTGGCGTTGTCGTTGCCTCAATACCAACAAAATCTAAATTACTGTATTTTTTAGTTGCATTTCCAGCTACAGTAACTTCCTCAAGAACGGCTTGTGACCAAGATGTTCTCCAAGTATCGACTGCCACATTTGCATAAGCATTACTAAACATTGAAATTACGTTTGCCTGAGGCAAAGTTGGCGTTGGTGCAGCAGTTGTCAAAGAACCCACTTCATTATAAAAATAAACGTTATCAATATAAACAGTATTATTTCCGGCAGGAGCGGCAACATATATTAACTGAGCAATGTGAGCACGAGTAGTTAATCCAGTAAAATCTGATAATGGAATATTTAAACTTATCCAACTTTCCTGAGCAGGATTTGAAACTGTAATTTCATGTTCAACATCATCACCACCTCCAAAAGATCCATTTGCACCAAAATCAACCAATTTAATTTTAAATTCAGTAAAGTCTGCTGACCAAACATCAGTATGAAAATAGGTCATGGCAGTAGCATTAATAGGCGTAGTTGTTGCTTCAATTCCAACAAAATTTAATGCACTGTATTTTTTTGTTGCGTTACCACTAATATCAATATCTTCAAGATTTGCTTGAGACCATGAGGTTCTCCAAGTATCAACATTCA
>JBILYQ010000248.1:0-3708 GCA_044377655.1 Flavobacterium sp. | reverse complement strand
AACCGCATGCGTATCAATTAATGGTCCAACGTGATTGTTTTGGTCCAATGGATTTCCAATACGCAATTGTCCGTAAGCCGAAACAATAGCGTCTTTCACTTTATCATAAATACTTTCGTGGATAATTAATCTTCTGGTAGAAGTACAACGTTGTCCTGCGGTTCCAACAGCGCCAAAAACAGCTCCAATAACCGTCATTTTAATATCCGCATCTGGCGTTACAATAATAGCATTGTTTCCCCCTAATTCAAGCAATGATCTTCCCAAACGACCGGCAATGGTTTGTGCTACAATTTTTCCCATTCGAGTGGAACCCGTTGCAGAAACTAAAGGAACCCGTTTGTCTTGTGTCATCATTTCGCCTACTTTATAATCGCCATTAATCAAACACGAAATTCCTTCCGGAAGATTGTTTTCTTTGATTACTTCGGCAATAATGTTTTGACAAGCAATGCCACATAAAGGTGTTTTTTCGGAAGGTTTCCAAACACAAACGTCACCACAAATCCAAGCTAAAGCGGTATTCCAAGCCCAAACTGCTACTGGAAAATTAAAAGCTGAAATAATCCCAACAACGCCTAGCGGATGGTATTGCTCATACATTCTGTGACCTGGACGTTCTGAATGCATGGTTAAACCGTGCAACTGACGCGAAAGACCGACTGCAAAATCGCAGATATCAATCATTTCTTGTACTTCGCCGTAACCTTCTTGCAATGATTTCCCCATTTCATAGGAAACCAATTTTCCAAGTGCTTCTTTGTTTTTACGCAATTTGTCTCCAAACTGACGCACAATTTCTCCACGTTGTGGCGCTGGCATCAAACGGAAAGTTTTGAAAGCTTCGGTGGCGCTTTGCATTACTTTTTCGTAATCGGCGGCAGTGGTTGTTTTTACTGTTGCAATTAATTTTCCGTCTACTGGCGAAAAGCTTTCCAGAACATCTCCATTAGAAAAATGGTTTTGTCCTGTTGACGTTCCTTCGTTGATGGCTTTTACTCCAAGTTGAGCAAGTGCTTCGGTCATGCCGAATTGTTTTGCAATTGTTGACATTATAGTATTTTTTAATGTGATTTATAAATTTTATGCAAAAATAGTGGTTTATTTTGAATTGAAAGAACAATTTAATGAGACTGCAACCCTATGTTTAAATCTTTTGTGAAGGGCTACGTTTCATTATTACCCTCCGTGCAACAAAACCAACACAAACCATTCCCAATAATCCCCACCACCAATAATTACGCTGACGCAATTTAATCGTTTCATTATTTCCAGTAATATTTAACCCCGCCCAATACAATGGATTAGCCATTCTTGGCGATGCTGTTGCCAAATAGTCTAGTTTAGCTTTTTGTAATGCCTTTGATTTAGTACAACCACTGTCTAAATACTTTAAAAAAGAACTGATGATTTGTGACGAACTCTTCTCATCTATTTTCCAAGAGGCCAACATCATACTTTTTATCCCAATAGCGGTGAATGCTCTGGCTAGGTTAATGGTTCCTTCTCTTGATTTATAACCAACTCCGCTTTCACAGGCTCCTAAAAGAAGAAAATCGCAATTGGCTTTCAAATTGTACACTTCATTCATACTTAAATAACCATCGGAAAAATAAATCCCTTTATTCGATTCAATTTCATCATCAGACGAACTTCCATGTGACAATAAAGCAACGATTCTATCATTTACTAGATGGTTTGCAAATGATTTTCTTGTAGCGTCTTTCCCTTGAAATAAATGAGCATCATATAAATCTGTAAGTTCTTTAGACTTGCTGTTGGATTCTTTTAACTCAGATAAATTTTTGGAAGAAAAGTTTGGACTAAAAACAGAAAATGCAGCAGATTTTGAAACTCTTTTTTCAACAAGGTTAGCAATAGAAGAAGACAAACCATAACTAAATTGATATTTTTTAACCAAATAAGGCAGTTTACTAAAATCATTGGATGTTGAGGGTGCAGAAAGTAACATTTCAAAAGGAAAGTTACCAATAATACTATTTGGAATTATTTTAATGTGCGTAATGTTTTTTGATAAAAAAGGCTCAATTGGTTTGAAATATTTTTGGTAGTATTCGAAAGCATCTTTTTTATATTTTGAAATCGAATTTTGCTTTAGTTTTACTAATAAACTATCGAAATATTTTTCATGCGCATAAGGATTAATTTCATTTTTTAACTCAATAACTTTAATTGTATTTTTAGTGATAACCAATATAAAAGGAATAAATTGACCTTGCTGATCATTTACATTATAACTTAAAACAGCTTCATTTTCTTTAAGGTTATTTTGAACTTTTTTTAATGACATCGAATTTTCTTTACTAAATAAATCCGTTTGTTCTTGTTGAGAAATATAAGACTTATAATACTTCTTAAAAATAGCTTTAGCATCTTCATTTCCTTGAATTTTATTGTTCTTCTTTAGTAATAAATTTTCAAAGGATTCATGGGTTTTGAAAACAAATGTATCGGAACTATTTCTCAATTGTTCTTTTCTTTCTTTATATAAATTTTCTAATAAACCACTGTATTTAGATTTTTCATCATATTCAAAATATAAATCTAAATAATGTTTTTCTCCTGTGACTTTATACAATTTAAAATAATTTTTTGCCAAGTCGTTATACGGAGAAGATATATATCCATTCGTATTATACTTTTCCTTATTTCTAAAAATAGGTTTTGCATATTGCAGCCAATACTTTTCTTCTAACAGCATTATCTTCTCAATTTTATATAACAGTCTTAGATCTTTATTCTGATTATACATATCATCCAAACACCACGCTTTCCATTTTAATAAATCGAATAGTACTGCATTATTACTGGTAAATAAATAAGGAGAAAGTGTTAGTCGTTTAATTCCTAAGTCATAATTATCTAAAGCGGTTTTATAATCCTTCTTATAAAAAAACATCAACCCTTTTAATGAATATAAAAGTGCAGCATTAGCATGGTAAATTCCTGCAAAATTATCATTCATTATGATTGCTGCTTCATAACTAGAAATTGCTTTATTGGCATAATAAAGTGGCAAGGATTGGTTTCCTTTATTTAAATACAATTCTAATGCAGGTTCAATGCAGGGTGCAGCAAGAGAAACCATTAATCGTGCTTTTTTTAAATTATCATAAGGATAGCGCTTATTGATAAAATAACTCAGACTGTCTACGTACTTAAATTTAACAACTATATTAGGTTTATAATTCCTTTTTGTGAAAAGATGCGCATTGTAAAAAATATAAGGGTCAACTTCTTTTTCTTCTTTATTCTTGTGATATATTTTTAAAGCAGCATTGGTATAAAAAAACGCTTTATCTACCATAAACCGCATGTTG
Source organism: Flavobacterium sp. (assembly GCA_044377655.1). Lineage (GTDB taxonomy): Bacteria > Bacteroidota > Bacteroidia > Flavobacteriales > Flavobacteriaceae > Flavobacterium. Next base: position 367 of record JBILYQ010000248.1, on the reverse strand, counting down.
TAATACCTGCCCAAATAAGCAAAATAAAGTGCTTTGTATATTTCTTTATTGGGTGCTGCTTTTTTGTAATACTGATAAAAAGTGTTTGTTTCCGTCAAATAATCTTCTATCAAATAGAGTTTGTCATAACTTATAGCAAGCAACTGGTGGGTTTTAGCCAATAACAAATAGTTTTTGGAGGTTGGCTTGTTTAATAAGACGACATTCTGTTTCAGAATAGCCATCGCTTTATAAGTAGCGCCCAAATCTATGTAACAGTCAGCTAGGCCATTTTGCGCTGTAATTTGTAGGTCTATATTATTAGCTTGTATCGCTTCCTTTGTGATTTGTTCATACAAAGGAACAGCACGCCTATAATCAGACCTGT
>JBILYQ010000247.1:0-3737 GCA_044377655.1 Flavobacterium sp. | reverse complement strand
GTTAGGATTTCGGAAGAGTTTGGCTCAAGAATATTGGTTTGCGATTTGGTTTCCAAGTCTGTAATAGATGAAGATATAATTCCAAAACCGCTTAAACTCCATGCTTTATTAACGTTATAGGCAAAATTTGTTGCGCCAAATTGTGTTTCAATTTCCTTTGCGCGGTTGTTTCTCAAAAGTGAAATCCCTAAATCATTGGAAGAGACGTTAAAACTCGAACCTCCTTTTGCCATCATGCTTCTAAACCCTCCGGTGAATTTAAAATAATCCTGAACCGTCAATGGTAATTCGCCGATGTTGTTAAAATTAGAAATGATGTTCACGCTGTATTTTGGACTGTAATAGAATAGTTTCGGATTGACTAAATAGCGTTCGTCAGCATGGCCAACGCCTATTCCGGCGGTCATATCTCCAAACCAAAAGTTTTTCTTACCGTCTTTCAATTTAATATTCATCGCTACATTATCCTGATTGTTTTCCACTCCTTTAAGAATTGAATTTTCATTGTAGTTTCTTAAAACCTGTATTTTATCAATGGCATCTGCAGGAATATTTTTTACACCGAGTTTTGTGTCACCATCAAAAAAATCTTTTCCTTCCACCATTAATTTGGTCACTTTCTTACCTTCTACTTCAATTTCTCCATCGGCGTTTACTTCCACTCCTGGCAATTTTTTCAGAATATCTTCTAATTTTCTTTCCGTTCCCGTTTTGAAAGAATCGGCATTATAAACTATCGTGTCACCTTTTATAGAAACGGGCATTTCCCGAACAATTTCTACTCCTTCAAGCTCAATACCACCTGTTTCCATCGTAATGTTTTGAACAATATTTTGAGATTGGGTGGTAATAGTAATTTCCTTATTTTGCATTCCAAGATAGCTTAGCTTTATGGAATAAGTAGCGTTTGGTTTTAAATTAAGTATAAATTTTCCCTTATCATTTGTAATAGCATAAGCATCCATGGCTTTTGTGCCTTGATTCATTGCCATTACATTGGCCATCTCCAGAGGGGCTTTTGTATTGTCCAGGATAACTCCTTCGAAACGAATATTTTGAGAAAAAGAATAAGATGCAAAAAGTATAGAAAACAGAAATAAAAAATTTTTCATTGGTTTGGCTTATAATAAGGTTTTAAAATTAATCTGTAGTTTGAAAAATAATGTTTCCATCTTCATCTTTCATGTTATCCGTTTTTTTCTTTTGAATAGCGTCAAACTTCTTTTGTGTTACTTTTTCACCAGTATTTGGTGCTTTAATCTTTGATTTTTCTTTATTATTTAATGTGACTTTTGAACATAAAATAATAGTTTTATCTTCATTTATTTCCAGAATCAACCCAGGTAAACCCCAATAGTTATTTGGTCCAAAACTCAAAGGTATTTCTGGAGTATACCATGCGATAATAACTTTATCCTTTGGCTCCTCCATTTTGAACAAAGCTGGTTTTGTTTCTTCTTTTTTAAGAAACTCTTCATATTCTTTTCTTTGTTTTTCAGAAACTGGAATTAGGAGTTCTGCTCTAAAACAATTATACTCCCCTATTTTCTTGGTTTCATCAACAAGTTTCCAATCTGGTTTTTCTAATGGTTCTATTATTAAAAATTCTTTTCCAAAAATCTCATCTTCTACAATGCTATTTTTATCCTTAATGTTAATATACTTTTTTCCTGCTTCCGAAAAAGAAACTAAAATAGCCATTCCCGATGACGGTGCTTTGGGGGTATCAAGTTCTTGTTGTTCTTCATAAAGACATTCAAATTTAGTAAATGTTAGTAAATATTTTTTTTCTGTTGCTCTATTTAAGGCGTCTTGAAAGGCTTTTTCAAATTCAGGATTGGTATCTTTATTGATGTTCTTTTCAATTTTTTCAACGTTTGTATTTAAAATTCGCTTAGAAAAATATTCTGCTTTCCCTTGAAAATCTTGTGCTTTAGATAAAAAACCAAGTAATAAAAATAAACTAATCAAAACTATTTTTATCATAATTTAATTTTTTTATCTTCCCATTCTAATTTCCATTCCGCCTCTTGCTCCTTGACCTTGATTCATCTCGCGCATTTCTTCCATTTTTTTCACAACTGTTTCGTCATACTCTTTTTGAGAAATAACTTTCCCTTTGGCAGGCGCTTTGATTTCCACTTTTTCTTTGGTATTTAAAACTACTTTAGAGCATAAAATTACGGTTTTGCCATCATTCACTTCAAGTATTAAACCTGGCAAACCCCAATAACTTTCTGGCCCTTGATTTACTGGAATTTCGGGAGTATACCATGCCGTTATTGTCACTTCTTTAGGCAAATCAAAATCATCCATGAAGTTTGTTTTCTTGGTTTTATCTTCCGTCTTTGAATCTTTTGCATCAACTTCTTTCTTTTCCTCTTTTTTAGGTCTGAAATTTCTAAAATCAGATTGACTTGCTGGTCGAACCGCTGTAGCTTTGAAACAAGTATAACCCCCAATTACACGAGATTCGCTTTCCATTTTCCAGTCTAATTTTGGCAATGAATCTTTTACCAAAAACTCTTTTCCCATAAATTCCTTGTCAACAGAATAGGATTTGTCTTTTACATTTTTGTAGTAAGTGCCACCGCCGCCCATCATGGACGACATCATTCTCATTCCACCGCCTTGACCTCCAGGAGCATCAAGTTTTTCTTCTTCTTTATAGATTGATGCCGATTTGTCAAAGTTTAAAACGAACGTTTTTTCAAACATTTTCTTCATTCTTTCTTCAATCATTTTTTGCATATCAGGGGTCATGCCTTTATTGCCAGACATTCTTTCTTTAAATTCTGAAGTACTGGTTTTTGACTCATAAACTGCCATGCCTTGAAAATCTTTTTGAGCTTGGATCTGCACAAATGATAAGAAAAATACAAAAAAGAGAACTATTTTTTTCATGAGAATTAATTTTTAATTAGAATTAACAAATATGACGAATGCATCATCGAAATGTTACAAAATATTTGTTAAAATATATGGGTAAGACAAATTGAAGATTAAAAGGTTTAATGTAATTTAGCAAAACCATGAAAGGAGTTGTTTTTATCTTTGTTTTACTATGTACTGGAATTGGTTTTTGTCAAAATCAAAAACTAATTCCAACAGTTTTAATCAGCAAACCTCTAATTGCGGAAATTTTTATTGGTTTTGATGGCTTAGGAAATTACTACTATATTAATAATTCAGTTTTTACAAAACAAAATAATTCTAAGATTTGGGAATATAAAAATGTCGCCTTTGGAAAAATTACGGCTGTTGACATTATAAACCCATTGAAAATAGTTTTATTTTATGAAAATTTTAACGTAATAATAACTTTGGATAACCAACTTAATGAAATCCAAAAAATAAATTTATCCGACGGAAATAATAATGCAATCATTGCCTCTAGAATTGGTATGGCCTCAAAAAATCAATTTTGGATCTTCAACACCCTAAACCAACAAATTGGTCTATTTGATTATTTAAAAAATACCTATAACCCTTTGGGACAACCCATTCAGGAAACTATTAAATTTTCGCAGTCAGACTTCAATTATTTCAACTGGATTGATTCAAAAAACCGTTTGTATTCCTGTGATATTTTTGGAAAAATAAATTACATCACAACAGTTCCTCAATTTGATACATTTCAAATTATCGACAATAATAATTTTATCTTTTCAAAGGATAAAAAACTATTTGTAAAAAATGAAATCACCCAAACAATCTCGGAAATACAAATTTTTGAG
>JBILYQ010000038.1:0-11033 GCA_044377655.1 Flavobacterium sp. | reverse complement strand
TTTTTCACGAAGTTCTCTTGCTACTGGACCAAAAACACGAGTTCCTCTCATTTCTCCTGCAGCGTTCAAAAGAACACATGCATTGTCATCGAAACGGATGTAAGAACCATCGGCTCTTCTCACTTCTTTTTTGGTACGTACAACAACTGCAGTTGAAACAGCTCCTTTTTTAACACTTCCGTTTGGAGCAGTATCTTTTATAGAAACTACAATCTTGTCACCAACAGAGGCATACCTTCTTTTGGTACCTCCTAAAACACGGATAGTTAAAACTTCTTTAGCTCCTGTGTTATCTGCTACTTTTAGTCTTGATTCTTGTTGTACCATAATTATTTAGCTCTTTCTAAGATTTCAACTAACCTCCAACATTTCGTTTTACTTAAAGGACGCGTTTCGCTAATCCTAACAGTATCGCCAATGTTACAGTCGTTCTTTTCGTCGTGTGCGTGATACTTTTTAGTTTTCAACACGAACTTACCGTATAATGGGTGTTTTACTTTACGCACTTCTGCAACAACAATAGATTTATCCATTTTGTCCGAAGTTACAACACCAACTCTTTCTTTTCTTAAATTTCTTTTTTCCATCTTTCAGTAGAATACAATTATAGTAACTCTCTTTTAGTTAGCTCAGTAGCAACTCTTGCAACCGCTCTTCTAGCACTTCTAATTTGAAGTGGATTTGCAATTGGAGATACAGCGTGAGCTGATTTTAGGTCGTTATACGCTTTCTTTAACTGACTAAGTCTTTCTTGTAACTCAGCTGCAGATAGATTTATAATTTCTGATTGTTTCATAATAAATATTAGATTATGCTTCGAAATCTCTAGCAACGACAAACTTTGTTTTAACTGGAAGTTTTTGTGCTGCAAGACGCAAAGCTTCTTTGGCAACGGATAGAGGAACACCTCCAACTTCAAACATAATTCTTCCAGGTTTTACGACTGCAGCCCAATATTCGACTGCACCCTTACCTTTACCCATACGTACTTCAAGAGGTTTCTTTGTGATAGGTTTGTCCGGAAATATTTTAATCCATAATTGTCCTTCTCTTTTCATAAAACGAGTTGCAGCAATACGCGCAGCTTCGATTTGACGAGAGGTTAAGAACATTCCATCTTCATGTACAGATTTAATTCCAAACATTCCATTAGAAAGTTCATGCCCTCTTTGAGAGTTTCCTTTCATTTTACCTTTTTGTACCTTACGGTATTTTGTTCTTTTAGGCTGTAACATTTTTCTTTAGTTTAAAAATTTACTTTCTTTTACGAGTGTCTGGTTTTCCACCTTTGTTAAAAGGCTTTCTGTCTCCTCTTGGAGAATCACCACCTTTACCACCACCAATTCCGGACTGTTTTTTATCCATTCCTACTAATGGTGAAAGATCTCTCTTTCCATATACCTCGCCTTTCATAATCCATACTTTAATACCCATTCTACCATAAGTAGTATGAGCTTCAGCTAAAGCATAATCTATGTCAGCTCTGAAAGTTGATAGAGGAATTCTTCCTTCTTTGAAACCTTCCGAACGTGCCATTTCAGCACCATTCAAACGACCAGAAATCAAAACTTTAATACCTTCAGCATTCATACGAATTGCAGCTGCAATAGCCATTTTAATAGCTCTACGGTATGAAATACGGCTTTCGATTTGACGACAGATACTAGTTGCAACTAAATAAGCATCTAATTCAGGTCTTTTAATTTCAAAAATGTTAATTTGAACCTCCTTGTCAGTAACTTTCTTAAGTTCCTCTTTCAACTTGTCTACCTCTTGTCCGCCTTTTCCGATAATAATACCAGGTCTAGCTGTAGTGATAGTAACGGTTACAAGTTTCAAAGTTCTCTCGATGATTACTTTTGATACACTAGCTTTTGATAAACGGGCGTGGATATACTTTCTGATTTTATAATCTTCAGCGATTTTATCACCATAATCATTTCCACCGTACCAGTTTGAATCCCATCCTCTGATGATACCAAGTCTATTTCCAATTGGATTTGTCTTTTGTCCCATGCTGCTTATGAATTGCTTTGTGTGTTATCTACTTGTCCTAATACGATTGTAACGTGATTAGAACGTTTTCTTATTCTGTGTGCTCTCCCCTGTGGTGCTGGACGAAGTCTCTTCAACATCATTCCACCGTCAACACGGATTTCCTTAACAAATAAACCTGCTTCTTCCATACTAGCCTCTGGATTTTTTGCTTGCCAGTTGGCAATAACAGATAAAACCAATTTTTCTAGTTTTCTTGAAGCTTCTTTAGAACTGAATCTTAATATGTTAAGTGCTCTTTCTACCTTCTGACCTCTTACCAAGTCTGCTACTAAGCGCATTTTTCTAGGTGAAGTAGGGCAGTTATTCAATTTTGCGAAAGCAATAGACTTATTAGCCTCTTTCCTCGCATCTGCTGTTTCTCTTTTACGAACTCCCATTGCTTCTTATTTTTTACCTTTATTTTTTGCTCCAGCGTGACCTCTAAAAGATCTTGTTGGTGAGAACTCTCCTAATTTGTGACCTACCATGTTTTCTGTTACATAAACCGGTACAAACTGACGACCATTGTGAACTGCGATAGTTTGCCCAACAAAATCCGGAGTAATCATAGAAGCTCTAGACCAAGTCTTTACTACTCCTTTATTACCTTTCTCGATATTTTCTTGAACTTTTTTATCTAATTTATAGTGAACAAAAGGTCCTTTTTTTAATGAACGTGCCATGTCTTTCTAGTTATTTCTTTCTACGTTCTACAATATACTTGTTGCTCGGGTTAACTTTAGAACGAGTTCTGTAACCTTTCGCTGGAATTCCTTTACGGGAACGTGGATGTCCACCAGAAGAACGACCTTCACCACCACCCATTGGGTGATCGACTGGGTTCATTGCAACAGGTCTTGTTCTTGGTCTTCTACCTAACCATCTTGATCTACCTGCTTTACCAGATACAATTAATTGATGGTCAGAATTTGATACTGCTCCAATTGTAGCAGAACAAGTCAACAAGATTAATCTTGTTTCACCTGACGGCATTTTGATTGTTGCATATTTACCGTCTCTTGCCATTAATTGAGCAAATGTTCCAGCGGAACGAGCAATTACAGCTCCTTGACCTGGACGTAACTCAATACATGAAATCACTGTTCCTAATGGAATTTTACTAAGAGGCAAAGTGTTTCCGATTTCTGGTGAAGCACCTTCTCCCGAAACAACAGTTTGACCAACTTGCAATCCATTTTGAGCAACAATATACGTTTTTTCTCCGTCAGCGTAAGCCAACAAAGCGATAAACGCAGTACGGTTTGGATCATATTCAATTGATTTAACTGAAGCTGGAATTCCATCTTTAGTTCTTTTGAAATCAATGATACGATATCTTTGCTTGTGACCACCACCCGTATAACGCATGGTCATTTTTCCTTGACTATTTCTACCGCCTGAGTTTTTTATCGGTGCGATCAATGAACGCTCCGGCTTATCAGTCGTGATGGCGTCAAAACCATTCACAACTCTAAAACGCTGACCCGGGGTAATAGGTTTTAATTTTCTAACTGACATTTTCTATTAGATATTATTGTAAAAATCTATTGTTTCTCCTTCTTTTACTTGAACAATTGCTTTTTTGTAGGCACTTGTTTTTCCGCTAATCAAACCACTTTTTGTATATTTAGTAGTTCTATCAGCTCTGTAGTTCATCGTGTTTACAGATACAACTGAAATTCCATAAGTAGCTTCAACAGCTTTTCTTATTTCAACTTTATTTGCTTTTCTGTCAACAACAAAACCAAAACGGTTGAAAACTTCACTTTCTTTAGTGATTTTTTCTGTTATGATAGGCTTAATTATAATACTCATGATCTGTTATTTGCTTAAATTTTCTTCAATTCCTTCTAAAGAACCTTCCAAAAGCACTACGTTATTTGCATTTAAAATTGCATAAGTACTTAATTCTGAATTAGTTAGCACGTTAGTCGCTTTTAAATTACGTGACGACAAATATACATTTTTATTTGAATCACCCAACACAAATAGCGATTTTTTATTTTCTAATCCTAAAGCTTTCAAAACATTGATGAAATTTTTAGTATTTGGCGCATCAAAAGTAAAATCCTCAACAACAATAATATTTGATTCATTAGCTTTTATAGAGAAAGCAGATTTTCTTGCTAATCTCTTCACCGTTTTATTCAATTTAAATGAATAGCTTCTTGGTCTTGGACCAAAAACTGTTCCTCCACCTTTGAATAAAGGGTTTTTTGCGCTACCAGCACGAGCCGTACCTGTACCTTTTTGCTTTTTAATCTTACGTGTACTTCCCGCAACTTCAGCTCTTTCTTTTGCTTTGTGCGTTCCTTGTCTTTGATTCGCTAAATATTGTTTAACATCAAGATATACTGCGTGATTATTTGGCTCAATTGCGAATACTGAATCAGAAAGTTGAACTTTTCTTCCAGTATCTTTTCCGGTTTTATCTAAAACTTTTACTTCCATTACTTCTGAATGATTACATAAGAGTTATTACATCCAGGAATACATCCTTTGATAACAAGTAGATTCTTTTCAGCAACTACTTTTAAAACTCTAAGGTTTTGAACTTTTACATTATCTCCTCCCATTCTTCCAGCCATACGCATTCCTTTGAATACTCTAGATGGATAAGAAGAAGCTCCTACAGATCCTGGCGCTCTTAAACGGTTGTGTTGACCGTGAGTTGCTTGTCCAACACCACCAAAACCGTGACGTTTCACAACCCCTTGAAAACCTTTACCTTTAGATACACCTTGTACATCTACAAATTCTCCTTCAGCAAAAATGGAAACGTCAATAACGTCACCTAATTTTTTTCCTGCTGCAAATTCCTGAAATTCAACGACTTTTTTCTTAGCAGAAGTACCCGCTTTTTTAAAGTGACCTAAGTCAGCTTTAGTTGCGTGTTTTTCTGTTTTGTCATCGAAACCAAGTTGCAACGCTTCATACCCGTCAACCGCTGTGGTTCTGACTTGGGTAACGACACAAGGTCCAGCTTCGATTACCGTACAAGGAATATTTTTCCCGTTCTCGTCGAAAATGCTTGTCATGCCGATTTTTCTTCCTATTAACCCAGACATAGTAAACTAATTATTAATTAATAAATTATTTTTATTCATAAAGAAATAAGTATTAGAGATTTTTTGAAATTTCTAATACTTAAAACTTAAACTTTTAAAGAAGTATTAAACTTTAATCTCTACCTCAACACCGCTTGGCAACTCTAATTTCATTAAAGCGTCAATTGTTTTTGAAGACGAAGAATAGATGTCTAATAATCTTTTATACGAACTTACTTCAAACTGCTCTCTCGCTTTTTTATTAACGTGTGGAGAACGCAATACAGTAAATATTTTTTTGTGCGTTGGTAACGGAATTGGACCTGTTACAACAGCACCTGTACTTTTTACAGTTTTTACAATCTTTTCAGCAGACTTGTCTACCAACATGTGATCGTAAGATTTCAATTTTATTCTAATTTTTTGACTCATAGTTGATAAAAATTATGCGTTTCCTTTTGCTTTTTTAATAACTGCTTCTGAAATACTTGCAGGCGTTTCAGCGTAGTGTGAAAATTCCATTGTTGATGTTGCACGACCAGAAGATAAAGTTCTTAAAGTAGTTACATATCCGAACATTTCTGATAATGGCACATCGGCTTTGATAGTTTTTGCACCTGCTCTGTCACCCATGTCATTCACCTGACCTCTACGACGGTTGATATCACCTACGATATCCCCCATGTTTTCTTCTGGTGTAATAACTTCCATTTTCATGATTGGCTCAAGAATTACAGCTCCGGCAGCCTTAGCTACTTCTCTGTATCCCATTCTAGCTGCTAACTCAAAAGAGAGTGCATCCGAATCGACTGGGTGAAAAGATCCGTCTAATAATGTTACTTTCAAACTATCTACTTGGTATCCTGCTAAAGGACCCGTTTTCATAGCTTCTCTGAAACCTTTTTCTACAGATGGAATATATTCTTTGGGAACGTTTCCACCTTTTACGGCATTTATAAACTGCAAGCCTACAGGAGCTTTACCGTCAACTTCATCAGCAGGTTCCAATTTAAATACGATATCACCGAATTTACCACGACCTCCAGATTGTTTCTTGTAAGTTTCTCTGTGTTGAGCAGATTTTGTAAAAGCTTCTTTATATTCAACTTGAGGTTCACCTTGGTTAACTTCAACTTTAAATTCACGTTTCATTCTATCAACAAGAATATCTAAGTGTAACTCACCCATTCCTGAAATGATAGTTTGACCTGAAGCTTCGTCAGTTCTTACTGTAAATGTTGGATCTTCTTCAGCTAGTTTAGCTAAAGCCATACCCATTTTATCAACGTCAGCCTTAGTTTTTGGCTCAATAGCGATACCAATTACCGGTGCCGGGAATTTCATTGACTCAAGAATAATTGGGTGTTTTTCATCACACAAGGTATCTCCAGTTTTGATATCTTTAAATCCAACTGCAGCTCCAATATCACCCGCCTCGATATACTCGATTGGGTTTTGTTTGTTCGCGTGCATTTGGTAGATACGAGAAATTCTTTCTTTGTTTCCTGAACGTGTGTTCAATACGTATGAACCAGCATCAAGTCTTCCTGAATAAGCACGGAAGAAAGCCAAACGACCAACGAATGGGTCAGTAGCAATCTTAAATGCTAAAGCAGCGAAAGGCTCTTTTACATCTGGTTTACGTAATATTTTTGTTTGATCTTCTTCTAATAAATCGGCGTCATCTGGGTCAATTCCCCAAATTCCATCTTTATCCATTGGAGATGGCAAGTATTTACATACTGCATCTAACATGAATTGAACTCCTTTATTTTTAAAAGAAGAACCAGCAATCATTGGAATAATTGCCATATCCATTACAGCAGCTCTTAAAGCGATGTTGATTTCTTCCTCAGTAATTGAGTTTTCATCTTCCATGAATTTTTCAAGCAAATTCTCATCATAGTCAGCAACTGCCTCTATAAGAATTGATCTGTATTCTTTTACTTCTGCAAGCATGTCTTCTGGAATAGGCACAATCTCGTAAGTTGCTCCCATACCTTCTTCATCCCAAACAATAGCTTGATTTTTTACTAAATCTACAACACCTTTGAAATCATTCTCTTCACCAATTGGCAAAGTGATAGCAACCGCATTTGATTTTAGCATATCTCTTACTTGTTGACAAACCATCAAAAAGTTAGAACCTTGTCTGTCCATTTTATTAACAAAACCGATACGTGGCACACGATATTGATCTGCAAGTCTCCAGTTAGTTTCTGATTGAGGTTCCACACCATCAACAGCACTAAATAAGAAAACCAACCCATCCAATACACGCAAAGAACGATTTACTTCAACTGTAAAGTCAACGTGTCCTGGGGTATCAATGATATTAAAATGGTAAGGCAATGTCTCAGGCAAAACTTTACCTTGAGTAGTTGGAAAATTCCATTCACAAGTTGTAGCAGCAGAAGTAATTGTGATACCTCTTTCTTGCTCTTGTGCCATCCAGTCCATTGTTGCAGCACCATCGTGTACTTCACCAATTTTGTGTGATTTTCCTGTGTAGAATAATATACGCTCTGTTGTTGTTGTTTTACCAGCATCAATGTGAGCAGCAATACCTATGTTTCTTGTATATTTAAGTTCTCTAGCCATTTCCTGAATTAAAATCTAAAGTGAGAGAATGCTTTGTTAGCTTCTGCCATCTTGTGAGTATCCATTCTTTTCTTAACAGCAGCACCTTCTTCTTTAGCCGCAGCTAAAACCTCAGAAGCTAACTTTTGAGCCATCGATTTTTCATTTCTTCTTCTAGCATAAAGTATCATCCACTTCATTGCCATAGAAATTTTTCTGTCTGGTCTAATCTGCATTGGAATTTGAAATGTAGCTCCACCAACTCTACGACTACGTACTTCTACGTGAGGCATAACGTTTGTTAGCGCATCTTTCCAAATATCTACAGATGATTTTTCAGCATCTTGTTTCTTAGCTTCTACGATATCCATTGCATCATAAAATACTTTGAAAGCTGTTGATTTCTTACCGTCCCACATTAAGTTGTTTACAAAACGGGTAACCAATTGGTCATTGAACCTTGGATCTGGTAAAAGTGGTCTTTTCTTTGCCGCTCTTTTTCTCATGTCTTTTGTTTAAAAGTTTTGTAAATTTACTTTTTTGCTTCTTTAGGTCGTTTTGCCCCGTACTTAGATCTTCTTTGTGTTCTTCCTGCTACACCTGACGTATCAAGTGCACCACGCACAATGTGGTATCTAACTCCTGGTAAATCTTTTACCCTTCCGCCTCGCACTAATACTATCGAGTGCTCTTGTAGATTGTGTCCTTCTCCGGGGATGTAAGCATTCACTTCATTTCCATTTGTCAAACGTACACGCGCTACTTTACGCATTGCAGAGTTTGGTTTTTTTGGAGTAGTAGTGTAAACACGCGTACAAACACCTCTTCTTTGAGGACAAGAATCTAAAGCAACCGATTTACTCTTCTTAGTGATCTGAGTTCTTCCTGTTCTTACTAATTGTTGAATAGTTGGCATAATTAAATACTAAAAATTACTTGTTTATAAAATTCCCGCTTTTTACGGGGTTGCAAATGTAGTAAATATTTTTATCTAAACAAATCATAATTCATTAATTTTCAATCAGATTATTTATCATTGCTCTTTTTATAAGAAACATTGATTATTTACGTTATTTTTATCAAAACTTATTATTCGTTTGAAAAAGGTATTTTTTTTAGTCTTTGTTATGATTTTTAGCTGGAATATTTCAGCACAACAACTGTATCTAAAAATCATTGGGCAAACCGAAAAAGAAACTAAACTGATAGATTCTTTAGGATATGCTTTGAAACATACTAATGCAAAAGCTATCCTAGATGAAAATAATGCTTTCACAGAAAAGCTGACGAAAAACGGGTTTCTCGAAAATCAACTGATTGAAAATAAAAAAAACAATGATTCTACTTTTTTATTTCAATACCGTTTGGGTACAAAAACAAATTTCATGCACATATATATAGGTGAAGCAAACGCAACGCTGTTTGATACTAAAAAAGACACTTTGGTTTTACCTTTTGCTGAAAGTGAAACATTTTTAAATTCAACTTTAAAAAAATTAGAAGTTACTGGTTTCTCAATGGCTAAAGTTTCACTTACCAATATTCAAAAGAAAAAAGGAGTATTAATGGCCGATTTGAATATTGCTTTAGAGAAACAACGACAACTGAACGACATTGTTATCAATGGCTATGATAAATTCCCAGAAGGTCATAAAAAAAATATCAAACGATTATATCGCAACAAAGTTTTCAACCAACAAAACTTGGAAAAATTATACGATGATTTTGAAAAGTTCCGATTTGTAAAACAAACCAAATACCCCGAAATCCTTTTCACCACCGATTCTACAAAAGTATATGTGTATTTAGAAAAAGCAAAATCCAACACATTCGATGGTTATATTGGTTTTACTAATGACGAAGAAAAGAAACTAATTTTTAGCGGTTATGTGGATTTGGTTTTAAACAATGCCTTGAACTCTGGCGAAAAACTATCCTTGTATTGGAAAAGCGATGGCCAAGATCAAAAAACATTCAACCTCGGCGTGGAACTTCCTTATATTTTCAAAAGTCCGTTGGGTTTGAAAGCACAATTAAATATTTTCAAGCAAGACAGCACTTTTCAAAACACGCAAACCAACATTGATTTGGGCTATTATTTCAATTACAATACGCGTTTGTATTTGGGTTATCAATCCACGGAATCGAGCGATATTCAAAATGTAAATACAACTTCGTTGAACGATTTTGAAAACTCATTTATCACTTCCAATTTTGAATTTCTAAATTTCAAAAACGATGACTTTTTATTCCCCGACAAGACAACTATCAATTTAAAAGTTGGTGTCGGGAAACGAAATTCAAATCTTGAAACTAACAGTCAATTTTTTGGAAATTTTAGCGTAAAACATAATTTCTATCTAAATAATAAAAACATCATTTCGCTCAAAAGCCAGAACTATTATTTACAAAGCGAATCCTATATCATCAATGAATTATTCCGTTTTGGCGGCATCAATTCCATTCGAGGATTTAATGAAAACAGCTTGCAAGCCAATCTCTTTTCTTCCCTTCTAACAGAATATCGCTATGTCTTGGCACCAAGTATCTATGTCCATTCCATCATTGATTATGGTTATTTTCAAGACAAAACCTCTAATATTGAAGACAATCTTCTTGGGCTTGGTTTCGGATTTGGATTACTTACCAAAAATGGTCTTTTTAACATTGTTTACGCTAACGGAAGTACAAAAGAACAAACCGTAAAACTGTCTAATTCCATTGTTCACATTAGTTTCAAGGCGAACTTCTAGCCTAACCCTTGAAATCTGAAACAAAAAAACTATCTTTGCGCCATGGAAAAAGAACATCAAATTTTTGGGATTAGAGCTATCATTGAGGGAATTCAATCTGGTGCCGTTATTGACAAAGTATTTATTCAAAGTGACTTACAGGGTGAACTGATTAAGGATTTGATGAAAGTGATGAAACAAAAAAGCATCAACTTTTCCTATGTTCCTGTCGAAAAATTAAACCGATTAACACCCAATAACCATCAAGGTGCTGTGGCAACTATTTCGCCAATAGCGTTTCACGATTTAGAAACCTTGATAGAAAAAGTAATTGAAAGTGGCAAAATGCCTTTGTTCCTAATCCTCGACCAATTATCGGATGCTCGTAATTTTGGCGCCATTATACGTACTGCCGAATGTACTGGCGTAGATGGTATTATTGTTCAAAAACACGGATCAGCTCCTGTAAATGGTGATACGGTAAAAACCTCTGCTGGTGCCGTTTTTAATGTCCCAATTTGTAAAGTAGAACATATTAAAGATGCTATTTTTCAACTACAAGGAAGTGGGATCAAAATCGTAGCGGCTACCGAAAAAACCGAACAAAACATTTATGACATTTCGCTCAACGAACCTG
>JBILYQ010000246.1:0-3756 GCA_044377655.1 Flavobacterium sp. | reverse complement strand
TTACAAAAAAGATAGGAATCAATCAAGCAACTCCGGCTGGAGCATTAGACATCACTTCTACTACTGATGGTTTATTAATTCCAAGAGTAGCTTTAACAACTACCACTAGTCCATTACCATTGACTACGCCAACAACCTCTGAATTGGTATACAATACAGCAGCTGTTGCTGATGTTACTCTTGGTTTTTATTATTGGAATGGAACTGCATGGGTAAGTCTAAGTAGTGGCGTTGAAACAGACCCGCAAGTTTCTTCTACAACAACCAACAAAATTCCAAAATGGAATGGAACAACATTAGTTGACGGAAATGTAACGGATGACGGAGCCAATGTTGGTATCGGAGTAGCAGCTCCAGCTGGTGCATTGGACATCACATCTACTACTAATGGTTTACTGATTCCAAGAGTAGCTTTAACAAACACAACAACGGTAACTGTAGTAACAGGAACTGCTTCAGAGTTGGTTTACAATACCGCAACTACTGGTGATGTAACACCCGGATTTTATTATTTAAACACGGCTACTGGACCTTGGATACGCATTGCGACAGGTTCACCAACAGCTACAGGTTGGCTAACAACGGGAAACTCAGGAACTGTAGACGGAACAAACTATATAGGTACATCAGATGCAGTAGATGTGGCTTTTAGAAGAAATAATGCTGCTGCTGGAAAAATTGGGTTAAGTAACACTTCTTTTGGACTAAATGCTGGAACAGCATTAATTGGATTATCTAACACGGCTATAGGGGTAAATGCATTGGATGGGCTCACCTCTCCTGCCTCACAACAAAATACTGCTGTAGGACATAATGCTTTATCAGCAAATACTGGTTCAACAGTAACTAATTGTACAGCTATTGGCTTTCAAGCTGGAGCAAATGTTACATCGATTGACAATACAGCGGTAGGGTATAATGCTTTATTAGGAAGTGGCGCGGGTGATGAAAAAAGTACTGCCGTTGGATCCGGTTCGATGGAGCAACAAACTGCGGGTTTTAACACAGCTGTTGGTTTTCGTGCTTTATTTAATGGCAATGGTACTGGAAACGTAGCTGTTGGAAATAATTCAGGAGAATTTCATGGTGTAGGTTCTAATTGTACGATGATTGGAAATCAAGCAAGTGCTGCAGGTTTTAACAATGCTACAGCTATAGGATATCAAGCCGTGGCACCAGGTAGTAATTCTGTAAGAATTGGTAATACTGGCGTAGGTACTATCAATGGTCAAGTTACTTTAACATCCACATCAGATAGAAGATGGAAAGACAATATCAAAGATTCTAAATTGGGATTGGAATTCATTAAAACAATTAGACCGGTTTCCTATTTTAGAAAAAATGATGAAAACAAAAAAACAGAGTATGGTTTCATCGCTCAGGAACTAGAAACTGCTTTTGTGAACGTTGGTGATTCTAACAATGCTGTTGTTTCTAAAGACACAGAAGGAATGTATGGTGTTCGTTATAGTGATTTTATTTCCATATCAGTAAAAGCGATACAAGAACAACAAGAATTAATTGAAGACCTTCAAAAATCAAATATCGAGCTAATGAAAATAAACGCAACAATATTGGAGCGTTTGGAGAAATTAGAAAAAAAATAGGCTGTTATTTATTGTTTCTTAATAACTATTCACTTTCAGTTATGAATTGTAAGTAGTTTTTGGTGGTAATTCTGGCTTTTAAATCATTCATTAAGTTGTACAAACCAAAAAAGGTTCTGTTGATATACAAAAAGTGTTTTGAACCTCTGTTGCCATTCATCTTGCGCAACTGAGTATCTTTGGCAAAATCCTCGCCCATCTGAGCAATTTTTCCAAAAAAGTCTTCATCTGAAAAATCAAAATAATCTCCATGAAACGGCTTGGTAAACAGGCTTAACAAGTCGTGGAATAGTTTGGTAAAATACACTATCTCTTCTTTAGAATCATCCAAGCGGAGTATTTCAAGTTCATACAGTTTTTCGTTAAACAACACTGGATTATCAATAACCTCTGGTCGTGCCAATTCAAAATAGGGAACATAAAACTCATTAGGCACTTGCTTGATGCAACCAAAATCAATGGCTACCAAGTTACTGTCTTTGTCAATCAAAAAGTTCCCAGGATGTGGATCGGCGTGTACTTGTCTTAAATGGTGCATTTGGTACATATAAAAATCCCACATGGCCTGCCCTATTTTATCCCCTTTTACTCGGTCTTCATTGTGCGAGGTGAACTCCGAAAGGTGCTCGCCATCTATCCATTCCATGGTCAGTATCTTCTCTGATGAAAGTTCGGGATAGTATTTTGGAAAACGAAGGTTGGTAATGTTCTTGCACCAATCCGAAATTTCAAGACTTTGTTTTAATTCCAAAACATAATCTGTTTCCTCTAGTAACTTATCCTCCACTTCCTTGAAGTATTTATCAGAATCTTTCCCTTTAATGTTGAACATTCGTGTAGCAAAGGGTTTTACTAATGCTAAATCAGAACTTATACTATCCGACACTCCTGGATATTGGATTTTCACAGCAAGATTTTCCCCGTTTTTGGATGCTTTGTGTACCTGACCGATACTCGCAGCATTCATTGCATCCGGAGTGAAGGAATCGTATAATTCTTCTGGGTATTTACCCAAATATTTTTTAAAAGTCTTTCTAACCAATGGCGCCGATAAGGGCGGAACAGAGAATTGAGATAATGAAAATTTGTCTACATAGGCTTGAGGCATAATGCTTTTGTCCATGCTCAACATTTGGGCCACTTTCAAGGCGCTTCCCTTTAGATTTTTCAATCCATCATAAATATCTTCGGCATTGTTTTCATTCAATTTGTCTTTTGTCAAAGAAGGGTTTACTATTTTCTCGCCATAGTAGGCTACATAGTTTCCACCTACCTTAAATCCTGTTTTTACTAATTGACTGGCTCTTTCTATCTTTCCCGTTGGAATTTTATCTAATGTTTTCATTATTTATCTTTTCTCTTTCCAAAGAAATTTTCCCAAATCAAATAAACTCTCTAACGGTTTTGTATCTAATAAATCTACAACTGTATTGACTGATTTTTCAATTAAGATATCTGTCTTTTCAAATCCCTTTGAAGTGTCGTCCATCCAAAACTTCAAAAGGAAGAGCATTTGTATCCATGCGCCTTCAGAAAACACAGGTTCTGTTACTCGTCCTACTCTATCATTCGTATCGGATGAGCTACTCTGAATTATAGTTACGATAAAATCCTTAAAATGGTTTCTAAAAAGTTTTAAATTCTTTAGATTTTTTAATCCTTCCTTATTTTCCTTTAACGAAAACAAGACATAACTCCTATTTAATGTCAGCAATTCGAATAAGGTAAAATACAGTGTGAGTAATTTATTTTTATCTGAATAGGTTTCAAAAGAGCTGTCTTTTTCGATAGTTGCAACAGCATTTTCAAAAAACTTCACCCAAATGTTCTGTTTTAATGATTCAAATGAGCCAAAAAAAGCATAAAATTCTGATTCTTCAATTGCATTGTCTTTGCAAAATGAAAATACATTCTTTGGCGCTTGATTGTGCTCCAAAACATAATTCATATACAATGAAACGATGTGATTATCGTCTAGTACATCTTTGGTTGCTTTTGCTTTTTTGGTCGTTGCCATGCTGTTATTTATTTAGAATGTAAAGTTACTAATTGTTTAATCATTTTAATAAAAAACTAAACAAAATATTTTGTTAAAATTTAATACCACAAAAAAAGCCGCCTCTTTCAAGCCAGCTTTTTAATGATATAA
>JBILYQ010000037.1:0-11140 GCA_044377655.1 Flavobacterium sp. | reverse complement strand
CGTTTGTAGCTCATAAAATTGCATTTTACTTGTTTGCCGATCAATATTTAGAAACTAGTTTTAGTTATTCTTTGTTATTATTATATGTTGGTTTTTGCATTTCTTCGGTATTATTGCTATTAATTCTAATCATAATCAATCAAACCAATATTGATAATGTTGGGTACACATTTTTATTATTAACAAGTATAAAAGCTGCCGTAGCCTATTTTTTTTCGCAACCAATTTTGAATTCCACCCTTCCAACGGCGGGTTTGGAAAAAACTAATTTTTTTATAGTATTCATTCTCTTTTTAGCAATAGAAACCATTGTAACCATTGGAATATTAAATAATAAGCAGTAAGCAGCATCAAAATCGATAAATCCATCAAAAAAATTAAAACTTATACTTTTTAATATAAATTAATAGTGTACTTTTGCACCAAATTTGAGAAAAGTAAATTTAAAGATATGGTGTTTTCAAACAAATCGCTCCAATTCATAGTCGCCATTTTAGTAGCGTGTCTTCCAATATTTAGTTTTGCAAATCCTGAAACGGATACAACTCATGTTACAACAGAAATTAAGCATGCAACAGCTGAAAACACAGCTCACGGCGAGCATGCTGAGCCTGCGGATTTAAAATCTAAAATCAATGCTTACATTAATCATCACGTTTTAGACGCTCATGATTTCTCTCTTTTTGCAGATGAAAAAGAAGGAAAACATTATGGTTTCCCGTTACCAATAATTCTTTGGGATAACGGTAACGTGCATTTCTTTTCATCATCTAAATTTGATCATGGAAAAGCTGTTGCCGAGTCAAACGGTAATTACTATAAATTAGGTCATGACGAAAAAATATACAAAACGGACGCTCTAGGAACAATGCAAGGCGATGAACACCATCCAACAAATGCAAAACCGTTAGATCTCTCTATTACAAAAGGGGTTTTCTCAATGATGATTGTTGCGCTATTGATGTTTATATTGTTTAGAGGTTTAGCAAAGTCATATGCTAAAAACGGAGGTATTTCTACTGGTTTCGGTAGAATTTTCGAACCATTGGTTTTATATATTCGTGATGATATTGCAATTCCAAATATCGGCGAGAAACATTATAAAAGATACATGAGTTATTTATTGACTGTCTTTTTCTTTGTTTGGTTTTTAAACATGTTTGGTTTAACACCACTTGGAATTAATGTTACGGGCAACATTGCAATTACAGCTGGTTTGGCAATAATCACTTTTTTAATCACAAATTTAACGGCAAACAAAAATTATTGGGGACATATTTTCTGGATGCCAGGAGTGCCAACACCAATGAAATTTATTTTAGCACCGATAGAACTTTTAGGAATTTTCATTAAGCCATTTTCATTAATGATACGTTTGTACGCAAATATCTCTGCGGGTCACATAGTATTAATGAGTTTGATTGCATTAATGTTTATCTTTAAAAGCTGGTTAGGAAGTAGTTTGTCGTTTTTGCTTTCTTTCGCTATATCGTCAATTGAAATTTTGGTTGCTTTGCTGCAAGCTTATATATTCACTATGTTGTCGGCCTTGTATTTTGGTTCGGCAGTAGAAGAGCATCATCACGAAGAAGCTCATTAATTAATTTGAATGTTTAATTTTTAATACATATTATTATGGAAATCCCTAGAATCGTTGGAGCAGGATTAGTTGTTATTGGAGCGGGAATTGGTATTGGTAGAATCGGTGGTTCTGCAATGGATGCTATTGCACGTCAACCAGATGCATCTGGAAAAATCCAAACAGCAATGCTTATCGCAGCAGCACTTATCGAAGGTATCGGTTTTGCAGCTTTATTTGCAGTTTCGGAAAACTAGAAAAAACAAAAAGCTACAACGGTTGGTTGTAGCTTTTGTTTCTATTTTTAAAAAATTAAATTAAAATACTATAATTACATTTTATTATGGATAAGTTATTAAGTGATTTTTCATTCGGATTGTTTATTTGGCAAACGATTATTTTCATAGGATTAATTTTCTTATTGAAAAAATTCGCTTGGAAACCAATTCTTGATGCGGTTAATGAAAGAGAAGAAGGTATCAAAAACGCATTGCTTTCGGCCGAAAATGCTAAAAAAGACATGCTGAATTTAAAATCAGATAACGAGAAATTGTTAGCTGAAGCTAGATTAGAGCGTGATACTATCATGAAAGAAGCTCGCGAAATCAAAGAAAAAATGATTAGCGATGCAAAAACTGAAGCTCAGGTTCAAGGTTTAAAAATGATTGAACAAGCAAAAGCAGCAATTAACAGTGAAAAAAATGCTGCCTTGGCGGAGTTGAAAAATCAAGTTTCTTCTTTGTCTCTTGAAATTGCAGAAAAAATATTAAAAGACGAATTGTCTAACAAAGAATCTCAAACAAAATTGGTTGAGAAAATGTTAGGTGATGCTAAATTAAACTAACCGTCATGACAGGTAATAGAGCAGCGATTAGATATGCAAAAGCAATTCTCGAGATATCACAATCAAACGGGAATGAGACTGTCGTTAACAATGACATGAACACTATTGCTGAAACAGTTTCAACAAACCTTGAATTAAGAGAGTTTTTAGCAAGCCCTGTTATCAAAGGCGAGGTTAAATGGTCTTCTTTGTTGGAAATATTTTCAAACGTTCAGCCACAAACTAAAAGTTTATTTCAATTGCTTCACACAAACAGAAGGTTTGAATTGTTGGGTAATATTGCTTTCCAATTTAATGTGTTATTTGACGAAGTGAAAGGAATTGAAATTGCAAAAGTTACCACTGCTTTCCCAATCACACCAGATTTAGAAACTAAAGTAATGGCTAAAATTGCAACTTTTTCAAATAAAAAAATAACGATTCAAAATATAGTTGACCCTTCAATAATTGGAGGTTTCATTCTTAGAATTGGCGACAAACAATACAATGCGTCTGTTTCAAACAGATTGCGAGAATTAAAAAGAGAGTTTAGTAATTAATATACCATTAAAGATATATCAAAATGGCGGAAATTAAACCTGCTGAAATTACAGCAATATTAAAAAAACAATTATCTGGTTTTGAATCAGGTGCAACATTGGAAGAAGTTGGAACAGTACTTCAAGTAGGAGATGGTATCGCTCGTGTTTACGGGTTATCAAACGCACAATATGGTGAGCTAGTACAATTCGACAACGGATTGGAAGCCATCGTTTTGAATTTGGAAGAAGATAATGTTGGAGTAGTACTTTTAGGTCCATCAACAGGAATTAGAGAAGGTTCAACTGTAAAAAGAACGCAACGTATTGCTTCTTTGAAAGTTGGAGAACAAATGGTTGGACGTGTCGTGGATACTTTAGGAAATCCAATCGATGGAAAAGGACCAATTGGTGGCGATCTTTATGAAATGCCATTGGAAAGAAAAGCTCCTGGAGTTATCTTCCGTCAACCGGTTACGGAACCATTACAAACGGGTATCAAATCTATTGATGCAATGATTCCTGTTGGAAGAGGTCAACGTGAACTTGTCATTGGTGACCGTCAAACAGGTAAAACTACTGTTTGTATTGACACTATTTTAAATCAAAAAGAATTCTTCGATGCTGGACAACCAGTATTTTGTATCTACGTAGCTATTGGACAAAAAGCGTCAACAGTTGCCGGAATTGCAAAAATGTTAGAAGAAAAAGGAGCAATGGCATATACAATTATTGTAGCTGCAAATGCTTCTGATCCAGCTCCAATGCAAGTTTATGCACCATTCGCTGGAGCAGCAATTGGAGAATATTTCAGAGATTCAGGTCGTCCTGCGTTAATTGTTTATGATGATTTGTCTAAACAAGCCGTAGCTTACCGTGAGGTTTCTCTTTTGTTAAGAAGACCACCAGGACGTGAAGCCTATCCAGGTGACGTTTTCTACCTTCACTCAAGATTATTAGAAAGAGCTGCAAAAGTGATTTCGGATAATGACATTGCAAAAAACATGAACGACTTACCAGATTCCTTAAAAGGTATCGTAAAAGGTGGTGGTTCTTTAACTGCATTGCCAATTATTGAAACCCAAGCTGGTGACGTTTCTGCGTATATTCCAACAAACGTAATTTCGATTACTGATGGACAGATTTTCTTGGATGGAGATTTATTTAACTCAGGAGTTCGTCCAGCAATTAACGTAGGTATTTCGGTATCTCGTGTTGGAGGAAATGCTCAGATTAAATCAATGAAAAAAGTAGCAGGAACATTAAAATTAGACCAAGCTCAATTCCGTGAATTGGAAGCGTTTGCTAAATTTGGTTCTGACTTGGACGCTGTTACCTTAAACGTAATTGAAAAAGGTAAGAGAAATGTTGAAATCTTGAAACAAGCCGTAAACGATCCGTATACAGTAGAAGATCAAGTTGCAATTATTTATGCGGGTTCAAAAAACTTACTAAGAAACGTTCCTGTTAACAAAGTGAAAGAATTCGAGAAAGATTTCATCGAATATTTGAACAACAAACACAGAGACACTTTGAATGCATTGAAAGCAGGAAAGTTGGACGATACTATTACTGATGTTTTAGAAAAAACAGCTAAAGAAATTTCAGCAAAATACAACTAAAATTATTTTAAATTTTGAATTATAAATTTTAAATGGTCTTCATAATTTATAATTCAAAATTTATAATTCAAAATAATAAAGATGGCAAATTTAAAGGAAATACGTAATCGAATCAGTTCCGTTTCATCAACGATGCAAATCACATCGGCAATGAAAATGGTATCTGCCGCAAAGTTGAAAAAAGCACAAGATGCCATTACAGCTATGCGACCTTATGCCGAAAAATTAACAGAGTTATTGCAAAGCGTAAGTGCAACACTTGATGGCGATGTAGGTGGAAAGTTCACCTCTCAAAGAGAAGTGAATAAAGTGCTTGTTGTTGCCATTACCTCAAACAGAGGTTTGTGCGGTGCTTTTAATACGAATGTTATTAAGCAAGCAAAATTTTTAGCCGATGTAACTTATGTTGGTAAACAAGTGGATGTTGTTGCTATTGGAAAAAAAGGCAATGATATTTTAAGTAAAACCCTTACCATTGTTGATAACCAAAGTGCCATTTTTGACGATTTAACGTTTACTAATGTTACCATTATTGCAGAATCGTTAACGGATAGATTTATCTCTGGCGAGTATGATAAAATTGAAATTGTTTATAATCAATTCAAGAATGCTGCCACTCAAATTGTCCAAACAGAGCAGTTTTTACCATTGGCTCCAATAAAGTCTGATACCCGAGCCAAAGGCGAACTGATCGAAGCTAAACCAGCCTCTACAGGAGATTATATTTTTGAGCCTTCAAAAGAGGAAATTGTCTTAACGTTAATTCCAAAATCGTTAAAAACGCAATTGTATAAATCCATTCGCGATTCTTTTGCATCCGAACATGGCGCTCGTATGACTGCTATGCACAAAGCTACGGATAACGCAACCGATTTAAGAAACCAATTGAAGTTGACTTATAATAAGGCACGTCAAGCTGCAATTACTAATGAAATCTTAGAGATTGTTGGTGGAGCAGAAGCTTTGAAAGGGTAAATAATCAGTTCCTATAAATAGTAAAAAAGAGCCAACAATTGTTGGCTCTTTTTTATTACTTTTAATAAAAATTCTAAAATGACAATCAAAGAGCTAACGTCTTTACAAGAAATGCTTTTGCATTTAGAAACTATAAAATTCTTGTACCCAAAGATGACACTCAAGCGTTATAAAAGTTTTCTTGAAGATATGATTCCAAAAAACTACAAACAAGTGGCTGTTTTTGATGGTGATACGTGTGTAGGATTATCTGGTTTTTGGTTTGCCACCAAATTATGGACAGGAAAATATATCGAAATTGACAACTTTATCGTCCATCCGGATTATAGAAAAAAAGGGATCGGAAAATTATTAACTCAGTTTATAGATGAAAAAGCCAAAGAATTAAATTGTACCTGCATAGTTCTGGACGCTTTTACCGGAAATTTTGAAGCACACAGGTTTTACTATAACCAAGGTTACGTTCCAAGAGGTTTTCACTTTATAAAAACAATTGAAGAGAATGGATTTTCTTAAAATAAACACAATGAACACTATAAAATCAGCACGGTTACTTTTTTTAATACTATCATTAACAGCTTGTTCCTCTCAAAAAGAAATAAAAAAATTACCGTTTCAAACCCAAGAAGTCTACTTTCAAAAATGGATTGGCGGTCAAGAATTATCAGGTAGTGGAACGGTTTTTTATATCCGTTTTAAAGAACCTTTTTCTCCAAATTATCTATTGAAAAGAGTTTACTTTCAAAACAAAGTGACTAATTTTCAGAAAAGAGACAGCATAACATTCGTTGCTCAATTGTATCAAAAAGCAATAAAAAGTCCAAATAATACAAAAGAGAATGATCCGCAACAGACGACTAAACCAAAGTTTAATTTATTACCAGATCAAGCCATTATAGAATTTGTTCAAGACAATAAAAAGGAGTACTTCAAAATTGAGAAGATCAAAGAAAAAGAACTTATTGCCTATCCATCAATAGGAAGACCAAAGAAATAGCTATTTTTGTTTTTTAAACCAAAATAAATTTTGAGCATATATAAAAACCTTTTCAAGCAAACTATGATTTACGGAATAGCAACTGTTTTACCACGGATGCTAAGTTTTCTCCTTGTTAGATTGCACACAGACAAATCGGTTCTTCCCAACCCAGCAGATTACGGTCATTTAACAATTGTTCTATCCTATATGGTTTTTTTCAATGTGCTACTTTCTTATGGAATGGAAACCGCTTTTTTTAGATTTTACAATAAAGAGGAAAAGAAAAAAAAGGTTATTTCAACCGCCACAACATCAATTTTTTGGTCATCCATTATCTTTTTAGCCATCGCTTTACTATTTAGAAGCGACCTTGCCAGATTTGCAAAAACAGACGTTGTCTATATTACTTATGCCATCTATATTTTGGTGCTTGACGCATTGACAATCATACCCTTTTCAAAACTCAGAGTCCTTCAAAGACCAGTCAAATTTGCTATTATAAAGATTGGAAATGTAATGCTGAATCTAGGGCTAAATTTTTTCTTTTTGGTCATTTTACCTCATTTGGTTCAATCCAATCCCAACAGTTTTTGGAGTTCATTTTACGTAGAAGGGTTTCAAGTTGGTTATATTTTAATAGCAAACCTCATTGCGAGCTTTGCAACATTATTGGTTTTCCTTCCTGATTATTTTCAATTGAAATGGAAAATAGATTACGATTTATGGAAGCAAATGGCGCGTTATGGATTTCCCATCCTTATAGCAGGAATAGCTTTTGGGATCAATGAACATTTAGACAAAATACTCCTTGACAAATGGCTTCCACAAAATATAGCCAAAGCCGAAGTTGGGGCCTATGCCGCTTGTTATAAAATAGGACTATTTATGGTCTTATTTCGAACCGCCTATTCTCTAGGCATCGAACCCTTTTTCTTTAGTCATGCCAAAAGCGAAAATGCACCACAAACCTATGCTATGGTTACCAAATATTTTGTCATTTTTGGATCCATGATTTTGCTGTTTGTGGTCGTTTTTGCAGACCTTTTAAAACTCCTGCTTGTCGGAAATAGCGAGTATTGGGTTGCCATGAAAGTTGTGCCACTAATCATCCTGGCCAATTTCTTCCTCGGAATTTACACCAGCCTTTCCGTTTGGTACAAACTTATTGACAAAACAAAAATAGGCGCTTATATTTCCATCGTTGGCGCCATCGTCACCCTTATTTTGAATT
Organism: Flavobacterium sp.; assembly: GCA_044377655.1. GTDB lineage: Bacteria > Bacteroidota > Bacteroidia > Flavobacteriales > Flavobacteriaceae > Flavobacterium. The sequence goes on along the minus strand of JBILYQ010000037.1, from coordinate 3,392 downwards.
TTCTATTAATACCTACATACAGCTATATGGGTTCGGCAATCGCCACCCTTGCAGCTTATGGAACCATGATGGTCATTTCCTATTATTTAGGCAACAAACACTATCCTATTCCTTATGAAAAACAAAAAATAGTGGGCTATTTATCAGTTTCAATACTTCTTTCAGGGCTTTCATTTTACATACCCATACTTAGAGAAAGTTACCTTTTTGGAATTGCCGCTATTCTTCTTTTTACTTATTTTATTTACCATAACGAAAAAGACACACTCCTCCGAATAATGAAAAAAAGGCAATAAATGATTTGAAGCCAATCGCGCTGTACGCTGCAACCTTTTTCTTAAAATCAGTTTTTCTACGTCAAAAAAAGAGCTTCCATTGGTCGCTTTTTTTCAACAAGAAAAACAAAGATTTTAAATAAAAAAGGGTTTCCGCTTCCATCTCGGCTATAGCATTCCATAAATCACAAAAACTCAAAAAAACTTAGTATCTTAGCATTTTACTACTTCAGCACCATAAAGATGACTATAAAAATCATTAATAAATCACCACACGATTTACCAAATTACGAAACCACAGCCTCCGCCGGAATGGATTTGAGAGCCAATCTAGAAACGCCAATTATTTTAAAATCATTGGAACGCGCTATTGTAAAAACAGGATTATTCATAGAATTACCAATCGGTTTTGAAGCACAAGTTCGACCAAGAAGCGGATTGGCCGCAAAAAATGGAATTACCGTGCTCAATGCGCCTGGAACAATCGATGCCGATTATCGAGGTGAAATAGGAGTGATTTTAGTAAATTTATCAAACCAAGATTTTACCATAGAAAATGGCGAAAGAATAGCACAATTAATCATTGCTAAACACGAACGCGCCCAATGGGTTGAAGTTCAGGAATTAACAGAAACCGCTCGAGGTGAAGGAGGTTTTGGAAGTACAGGATTGAAATAAATAATTTAATAGTAACGAATCTAAGAAAATAAAACACAGCATTTTTTAATCTTAAAAAAAATATGAAAATAATAGTACCAATGGCAGGACGAGGTTCCAGATTAAGACCACACACATTGACTGTTCCAAAACCATTAATCCCAATTGCTGGAAAACCGATAGTTCACCGATTGGTGGAAGATATTGCTGGTGTATTAAATCAAGACATTGAAGAAGTAGCATTTATTATCCATGAAAGTTTTGGTAAAAAAGTTGAAGAAGAATTACTTGCAATAGCACAAAAATTAGGTGCAAAAGGAACAATTTATTATCAAAATGAAGCCTTAGGAACAGGGCATGCCATAATGTGTGCAAAAGATTCTTTGAATGGTCCAGCGGTAATTGCATATGCAGACACGCTAATTCGCGCCGATTTTGATTTAGACAAAACAGCAGATAGCGTTATTTGGGTAAAACAAGTTGACCATCCAGAGGCATTTGGGGTAATCAACTTAAACGAAAATAATGAAATAGTGGAATTAGTAGAAAAACCAACAGCCTTTGTTTCAGACCTTGCTGTAATTGGTATTTATTATTTCAAAGACGTTGCGGTTTTAAAAAACGAATTGCAATTAGTATTGGATAACAACATTATCAACGGTGGAGAATATCAAATTAACGACGGAATTAAACAAATGATGGCAAAAGGCATGAAATTTGTACCAGGAAAAGTGGATGAATGGATGGATTGTGGCAATAAAGAAGTAACAGTAGAAACCAATTCTAGAATGTTAAACTTTTTGCACAACGACGGAATTCATTTAGTGGATTTTGACGTAACATTGGAAAACGCCACTATCATTCCGCCGTGCTATATTGGACAAGACGTCGTTTTAATCAACACAACGGTTGGGCCAAATGTATCTCTTGGAAATGGTTGTCATTTAATTGATACTAAAATAAAAAACAGTCTGGTTCAAAATAATACACACATTAAAAATGCTAACTTGGATAATGCAATGATTGGAAGTCACGTTAATTACAATGGCAATTTTACAAGCATCAGCATTGGCGATTATTCCGTTTTAGAATAATAATATCCTCTCAGAATCATCATATTACAATGAGAAAAATAGTTTTCAATATAGTTTTAGGTCTTTTGCTCTGCAATTCACAAACTCTTTTGGCGCAAACCGAGCCAGAGGATGTAGCTACCGTAAGCGATCAATTTCAGGATTATTATTATGAATCATTGAAACAAAAAGGAATTGAAAACTACGACAAAGCCATTACAGCTTTGGAAAAATGTCAAGAATTGCAGCCAGAAAGTTTTGTTGTTAATTTTGAATTAGGCAAAAATTATCTTTTTCAAAAAAACTATAAACTCGCCTACGAATATTTTGAAAAAGCAACCAAAATCGATCCTGCAAATCGTTGGGCTTGGGTGGGAATGTATGATGTTTGTTATGATACCCGCGATTATAATCAAGCCATAATCATTGTTCAAAAACTAGTTGAATTCAAGGAAGAGTATAAAGAAGATTTAACATCGCTTTATATGAACACACAACAGTTTGACAAAGCATTTGAATTGATAAATGAGCTCAATGAAAAAGTTGGAAAGTCAGATAAACGCGATTTATACAAAGCTCAAATCATGCAAGATTCTAAATATCAAAGTGCGGAAAAAAATAATTTGATGGCACAGATTAAAAAATTCCCAAAAGAAGAATCTAATTATATTGCCTTGATTTATATGTATTCTCAAAGTAATCAAGAAGAAAAAGCTTTGGAAATAGCTCAAAAACTGGAAAAGGAAATTCCTAGTTCAGATTGGGCGCAAGTAAGTTTGTTTAAATTTCATTTAAACAATAATGATGGGGATAATGCCGTTAAAGCAATGAACATCGTGTTGCCGAGCAAAAAAATAGATCCCAAAATAAAACACAGAATACTCAATGAATTTTTAATTTTTGGAAAGAACAATCCAAAATACGAGACAGATTTAGATAAAGCGATAGGTTATTTTGACAATGACAAAGAGGTAAGTGTTGCTAAAGAAATTGGGAAATTCTATTATTCCAGAAAAGATTTTGACAAAGCGATTAAGTATTTTGAAATGCATTTAAAGAAGGAAGTTGAAGATGTAGAAACGTATATGATTTTATTACAGTCACATACTGAAAAGCTACAATTTGACGTTGTTAGTAAGAAAGCGGACTCTTTGATTCAACTTTTTCCAACGCAACCTGAGTTTTATTATTACTCGGGATTGGCCAACAATCAGCTAACTAATTATAAAATAGCTAGAGATGTTTTAGAAAGTGGACTGGATTTTGTAGTAGATGATATTGCCCTTGAAATCAATTTCAATATTCAATTGGGCGAGGCATTCAATGGATTAGGTGATGTGAAAAAGAAAGAAAAGTTTTTTACAAAGGCCAACGAATTGATTAAAAA